>JANMOK010000347.1:0-5198 GCA_031369165.1 Paracoccaceae bacterium | reverse complement strand
CATAGATCGTGTCATAAAACAGCGTCCAGACAATACCAGCGGCATACAGCCAGATCGCCGCCGCGCCTAAACTGCCAAAATGCGCCGCCCAGCCCAGCAGCGCGCCCCAATTGAAGGCGATGCCCAAAAACACCTGCGGCCACCAGGTAAACCGCTTGGCAAACGGGTAAATCGCTACCGGAACCAGCGCGGCGATCCCCAACAAGATGGTGAACCGATTAAAAGTCAGCAGGATCGCGAGTGCCAGCAGCGCCTGCAAAGCCATCCACGCCAGCGCTCCCTTGGGCGAAACCTGCCCAGAAGGCAACGGTCGCGACCGCGTTCGCGCGACCTGCCCGTCGATATGGCGGTCGGTGAAATCGTTCCACGTGCACCCCGCCCCGCGCATCAGAATTGCGCCCAGCGCACAACCCGCTGCGATCCAGATATCGTTTACCGCAAATCCATCCATCGCGGCCGCCAGACCCAGCCCCCACCAACACGGCAGAAGCAGCAACCAAGTGCCAACTGGCCGATCCCAGCGCGAAAGTCTGGCCCAAGGCCGCAGCCAACCCGGAGCAAAGCGATCGACCCAATTGGCGTCAGCCGCATCAGCGACTCTTCCATCATCGGTTGGAATGCTCATATGATTGGGGTCAAAGCAGGGGCAAACATGTGGGATTCCAAAGCGAAAATCAGGCTTTATGTGCACGCAAGCCTCGGCGCCGGTCAACCGGTTTCGCTCAACGAGAGCCAATCGCATTATCTGTTTTCGGTCATGCGGCTTGGCAATGATGACATGCTGCTGACGTTCAACGGCCAAAACGGCGAATGGCTGGCGCAAGTCAGCCTGGCGCATAAACGCGCCGGTCAGATCACGTGCATTGAGCAATCCGCTCCGCAAACCTCGCCGCCCGACCTGTGGCTGCTGTTTGCCCCGCTGAAGAGAACCCGCAGCGATTTTCTGGTCGAAAAAGCGGTTGAACTGGGCGCATCGCGCCTCATTCCGGTGTTGACCCAGCGTACCAACGCCGAGCACCTGCGCATCGACAAGTTGCAGGCCCATGCCATCGAGGCCGCAGAGCAATGCGGCGCAACTTTCGTGCCGCCCATCGACCAGCTGGTCAAACTCGACAAAATGTTGGCTAACTGGCCGCAAGAGCGCAGCCTTATTTTCTGCGACGAGACCCGCGACGCGCCCGCATTGGCGAAAGCCCTGCCCACCAATCCAACACCCGCCGCCATCCTCATCGGTCCCGAAGGCGGTTTCACGCCCGAAGAAATCGCCCGGATCAAAACCTTGCCGCAAACCACTGCCGCAAGCTTGGGCCCGCGAATCCTGCGCGCCGAAACCGCCGCAATTGCCGCCGTGACACTCTGGCAATCGGCCTTGGGGGATTGGACGTGAGCCATTTGCGCCCCGAAGTCGGTCAATTTTTGCGCAATTGGCGCGAACCCATCGTGCTTGCCATAGTCGTTGCATTCGGACTTTTGATCTTTCGCCACGGCCAAAACCGAGCCGATGTCACCCTCCAGTTCCTCGGCCTGCTCATCGGCATCCCGTTCGCGCTTGGCCTCGTCCCGGCCATCCGCGCCGTTCGCCTAAAACGAAACCGCCAAGACCCCGGCATGGTGGAAGTCGCCGAACGCCAGATCACCTATCTTGGCCCGCAATTCGGCGGCTCGGTCAGCGTTGACGCCATCAGCCGTATCGAAATCATCACCACCGATGACGGCCCCCACCTGCCCGACGTGTTCTGGACGCTGTTCCATTTTGACGGTCCGGCGCTGTCAATTCCCTCCAACGCAGCTGGGGCGGACCAACTGCTTAACGCCTTTGCCGCCCTGCCGGGGTTTGATTATCAGGCCGTCATCCGGGCGATGGGATCAACACTGCCATCAACATTTCTGATCTGGAAATCGCCAAACAGCGTCTAGCCACTGGCGCAATCCGTGCCTACATGGCAAAGATCAGCGTTCGGACTTTCACCCAATTCAGGAGCCGCATCCATGTCGATCCCCCAATCCGGCGGCGGCCCGATTGAATCGATAAGCCAATTGGCAGAATATCTGGAATCCGGCTGCAAGGCGAAATCCGATTGGCGTATCGGCACCGAACACGAGAAATTCGGCTACAACAAACAAACCCTGCTGCCACTGCTCTATGACGGCCCCTGCTCGATCAAAGCCATGCTCGAAGGCCTGCGCGACACCTTTGGCTGGTCGCCAGTGCTTGAGGGCGACAACATTATCGGCCTGACTCGCAACGGGGCCAATGTCTCGCTCGAACCCGGTGGGCAGTTTGAATTGTCGGGCGCAACCGTGTCCAACATCCACGAAACCGCCGCTGAACTGGCCAATCATCTGACCGAAGTGAAAGCGATGGCCGACAAGATCGGCGCGGGCTTCCTGGGCCTTGGTGCTGCCCCAATCTGGACCGGCGACCAAGTGCCGGTCATGCCCAAAGGCCGATATGCTTTGATGACCCGCCACATGGGAAACGTCGGCACCCACGGCACGCAGATGATGTATCGCACCTGCACGGTGCAGGTGAATCTCGACTTCGCCTCAGAAGCCGACATGGTGCAAAAAATGCGCGTCGCCTTGGCGTTGCAACCCATCGCCACGGCGCTTTTCGCCTGCTCGCCGTTTTTCGAGGGCCGTGATAGCGGCTATCAATCGTGGCGCGCCCGCATCTGGCAAGACACCGACAAAGCCCGCACCGGCATGCTGCCGTTTGTGTTTGAAGACGGGTTCGGGTTTGAGCGCTGGGTTGACTACGCCCTGGATGTGCCGATGTATTTCGTCTATCGCGACGGCAAATACATTGATGCCTTAGGCATGTCGTTCCGCGATTTTCTGATCGGCAAACTGCCTGCCTTGCCCGGTGAAATCCCCACACTTTCCGACTTTGCCGACCACCTGACCACCGCATTCCCCGAAGCGCGGCTGAAGAAATTCATCGAGATGCGCGGGGCCGATGCCGGGCCGGTCGCGCGGCTGAACGCGCTTCCGGCGCTGTGGGTTGGGTTGATCTACGACCAAGATGCAATGGATGCCGCGTGGGACCTGTGCAAGAACTGGTCGCTAGCCGAGCGCGAGCAACTGCGGCTGAGCGCCGCGAAACTTGGGCTGAAAGCCCAAGTTGGTGGCCGGTCGGTGCAGGCGATTGCGCAGGACCTGCTGGCGATAGCGCGGCAAGGGTTGGATGCACGGGCGCAGGGTGAAGGGACTTTCCTCGATCCGATGGACCAAATTGCCCAAAGCGGGGTTAGCGCGTCGGATGCGCTGCTGGCCCGCTACGCAGGCAAGGATTTGTCGCAAATCTATGGCGGAAACAGCTATTAAATTGTTGCGTTAGATTTTTTCCCGCCCACAATCAACATATGGTATAACCCACCCCAGCGACCCCTAGAGGCCGCGCAACAAGAGGGGCGAGAGCCATGAGAGATAAGGTAATCAATTCACTGAATATGTTGATCTGGGTGCTGGCCGCCTTGATTGTGCTGGGTTCGATTGGGGCTGGCATAGCCGCCATGTCGCAGGGCATGGCGCTCTATGGCCTGGCGGTGATGATCGGCGGCATTATCTACGCCATCATCCTGTGCGGCATGATCTTCCTGTTCCTCGACATCCGCGACAACACTCGGCGCACTGCCGAAGCGGTTGAGGCTTTGAGCAAACGGTAAATCCGGGCGCATTCCTTCCCCCGGTCACGGGGGAAGGTCAGGATGGGGGAGTTTTTCGCCCAATCCTCGGTTCGGTTTTAGCTTGCAGACATCTGAATTTTAGCGCCGAAAAATAAAATTAGTCCTATCGCAGAAAAACAAAATGCTCCAACTATTGGATTAGCCACTTTCAGACTGGGCGTACGAAATGCACTACATAGTTAACTTAGTTGTTGGATTTATTTTCGCATCCATCGCTGCTGCGGCTTTCACGCCCATGGTAGCGGGGTTCGTTGACGTGGAAGGAAACAACACGACAGTTGCTGCAGCACTTTGGGCGGTTTGGGGGGTGACATTCCTGTCATGTCTTATTGCGCCAAGCGTTCGCCGGTCGCTTGGACGAGGCTTCCTTATTTCTGGTGCGCTCATATTCCTGCTTCCAATATCAGCCATGGTGCTTTCAGGTTCGGCAATAGTTGCAACGACTGACGCCGCTGCCGCGGCAGGAGCCAACGCAGCGGACCAAGCAGCCACCGCTGTTGGAGTAACCCTCGCGGGGAGACTCATAACTGCGGCTGCCGGAATATTTGGATTCGTAATCGGAACGATATTTCTCCTGTTCGGACTCGTCTTTTCTCTTGGTGGCACACGCGAAGTTGTCGTTGTGGGAAGGCGTATCTGATTCGAGTTTAAGAAAGATTAAAGGCACTCCCCTACTGTTTCCCGATCTTCGGTTCCGTCCCGTCCCTCAACCGCCGGATATTCGGCGCGTGTTTGATCCAGACCAAGGCCGCCATAATGACAGCTAACCAAACGGCATCGCTGGCACCAAACAGCCACAAATAAACGGGTGCCAAAACCCCCGCCACCAACGCCGAGAGCGAGGATATCCTGCTGACCACAGCCGACACCAGCCAGGTCGCACAAGCCGCCAACCCGGCTGGCCAGCACAGGGCCAGCAAAATCCCCAGAAACGTCGCCACGCCTTTGCCGCCGCGAAACCGCAGCCAGACCGGGAATAGATGCCCCAGAAACGCCGCCAGCCCGGCCACCTGCCCGGCAAATTCGCCGTGATATTCGCGCGCGATCAGCACCACAACTGCCCCCTTCGCCCCGTCCAGCAGCAACGTCGCCAAAGCCGCGCCCTTGTTGCCGGTGCGCAAGACATTGGTGGCGCCGATGTTGCCCGAACCGATCTGGCGCAGGTCGCCCAGACCCAGCAAACGCGTGATCAGAACCCCGAACGGGATCGACCCGATCAGGTACGCACCCGCAATAATCCACAAAACTCCCGGCGTGGCGAATCCGCTGGCGAAATCCGGCATCATCCCGCCAACCTTTCAAACGCCTGCACACCACCGACAAAAGTCCGCAAAACCCGCCCCTGCATCCGGCGCAAATCAAACGGGGTGTTCTTCGATTTCGACAGCAATTTGGAACGTTCCAAAACGAAGGGCACGTCCGGGTCGAACAGCACCAGATCCGCTGGTGCCCCCACCTCCAGCCGTCCTTGCGGCAGGCCCAGCAGTTTCGCCGGGTTCAGAGTCAGGG
>JANMOK010000346.1:0-2229 GCA_031369165.1 Paracoccaceae bacterium | reverse complement strand
TTCATATTCAATACCCGCGTCGTCAGGTGGGCATGAAAATGTATGGCGGCGAGAGTTCGCATTTGCCGGTAAAGCTGAACCCGTCGGGCGTTATCCCGGCGATTTTCGCTTCGTCGATGTTGCTGCTGCCCACCACGATTGGCACGTTTTCCGGCACAGGCGGGTCTGGCATTTTGAACACAATCGCCGCCTATATGGGGCCGGGGCAGCCGCTGTATTTGCTGTTCTTCGTGGCGATGATTGTATTCTTTGCTTATTTCTATACCGCCAATGTCGCCTTCAAAACCGACGATGTCGCCGACAATCTGAAGAAACAGGGCGGATTTGTGCCGGGGATTCGTCCGGGTTCCAAGACAGTGGATTATCTGGACTACGTGGTCTCGCGGCTATTGGTTGTTGGCTCGGCCTATCTTGCAGCGGTCTGCCTGTTGCCGGAAATCCTGCGGTCGCAATTCGCCATCCCGTTCTACTTTGGCGGCACTTCGCTGTTGATTGTGGTTTCGGTTACCATGGACACGATCACGCAAATTCAATCGCATATGCTGGCACATCAGTATGAAAGCCTGATCGAGAAATCGAAACTTCGCGGCAAGGGTCGTGCCAAGGGCAAAGCACTGCGCTGATGAACATCATATTGCTGGGACCTCCCGGTGCTGGCAAAGGCACCCAAGCGCGGTTGCTGGTGGATGAGCGGGGCATGGTGCAGCTGTCTACCGGCGATATGCTGCGAGCGGCACGAACCTCGGGCACCGAGATGGGCAAGCAAGTCGCCGTTGTCATGGATCGTGGCGAACTGGTGACCGACGAAATCGTCATTGGACTGATCGCCGAGCAACTGGATTTGGGTGCGGGCGAAAAGGGCATTATCTTCGATGGTTTTCCGCGCACGTTGAAACAAGCCGATGCCTTGGGTGCCCTGATGTTGGCGAAAGGCAAGTCGTTGGACCGGGTGATTGAAATGCGGGTTGACGATGAAGTCTTGGTGCGCCGCATTTCAGGGCGTTTTACTTGTGGTGCCTGTGGTGAAGTTTATCACGACGACACCCATCGACCCAAATCGGAGCATGCTTGTGATAAATGCGGAGCGGACAAATTCATCCGCCGGGCCGATGACAATGCGGAAAGTTTGCGGGTACGTTTGATGGCCTATTACAAAGATACCGCGCCCTTGATTGGCTATTATTACGCCAAGGAAAAACTGGCGCAGATTGATGGTTTGGGCGAGGTTTCTGACGTCAATGCCCGCGTCAAAAAGGCCTTGAATAATAACTGAAATATCGCCATTCCGGGGTTGACGGCAGGGTGTGCATTTCTATACTGCGCCGTCTCTCAAATGGCAGAGTCGCTGCAAAAGGCTTTCGGGCCCTTGTGGCATTTGAATACAGGCCCGCCAATTCGGGCTTTCGGACGAGTTGATTCGGGTTATCGAACCAGCTTGGGATTGTGAAAAAAGGTTCTGGTATCACGGAACCGCAACGAAAGAACGGAGACTAGATGGCCCGTATTGCAGGGGTTAACATCCCGACCAATAAGCGTGTGCATGTTGCACTGACTTATATCCACGGCATTGGCCGCGATTCCGCAAAGAAAATTTGTGATGCCGTTGGCATTACCGAAGCCCGCCGTGTCAACGATTTGACTGACGCCGAAGTTTTGGCAGTCCGTGAAAACATCGACGCCAACTTCCAGGTCGAAGGCGATTTGCGCCGCGAGACGCAAATCAACATCAAACGCCTGATGGACCTTGGCTGCTATCGCGGCTTGCGGCACCGTCGCGGCCTTCCCGTGCGTGGCCAGCGCACCCACACCAATGCGCGCACGCGCAAAGGTCCGGCGAAAGCTATCGCCGGCAAGAAGAAATAAGGGAGGCATTTGGTCATGGCACGTGAAAAGGCGCGGGTTAAGCGCAAGGAACGCAAGAACATCACATCCGGGGTTGCCCATGTGAATTCGAGCTTCAACAACACCAAGATCCTGATCGCCGATGCGCAGGGCAACGCGATTGCCTGGTCGTCGGCCGGCACCATGGGCTTCAAGGGATCGCGCAAGTCGACGCCCTACGCGGCCCAGATGGCCGCCGAGGACGCGGGCCGCAAGGCGCAGGAACACGGCATGCGCACGTTGGAAGTCGAAGTTCAGGGTCCCGGTTCGGGTCGTGAATCGGCCCTTCGCGCCTTGGGCGCTGTTGGTTTTACGATTTCCTCTATCCGCGACGTAACACCGATGGCC
>JANMOK010000330.1:0-5306 GCA_031369165.1 Paracoccaceae bacterium | reverse complement strand
CTGCGGCCGCCAAACCCCTTGGGGCGTGTCCAGCTCAATGGGCGCATCCACGACGATCGTTCCCGGTGTATAGCCATTGTCCAAAGCCGAGGCATAAACGAAAGGCTTGAACGCCGACCCCGGCTGCCGCAGCGCCTGTGTTGCCCGGTTGAACACGCTGGATTGATAGCTGAACCCGCCCTGCATGGCGACAACCCGTCCCGTATGGGTGTCCATCGCCATGAAAGCGCCCTGAATTTCCGGGATCTGGCGATAGGTCCATTTCTCGAATGCGCCGTCCTTCTCCACCGCGCTGACAAAAATCACGTCACCCACGGCCCATAAATCATCAGGCGAATTCGCCTTGGACCCGCGCGATCCATCCGCATCCCGCGGACGCGCCCAATCGGCTTCGCCGATGTCCAGATAATGCCCGTCAGAATCTTCGGCGATGCCCTCGATCCCGACGCGAGCCGAGGTTTCCCCCAGTTCCAATATCACCGCCGGAAACCAGCCGTCGATGTCGCGCGGCACCGTCGCATCCGCCATCGCCTTGCGCCAGCCAGCCTCATCGCCAAGCAAGCTTGCATCCAGCTGCGCCAAAGGCCCGCGATACTCGCCTTGGTCGCGGTCATAACTTTCCAATTGCGCCCGCAAAGCCGCCGCCGCAACCTTTTGCAAATCCGGGTTCACCGTGGCGCGAATCGACAGTCCGCCGCCAAACAGCTTTTCCTCACCCAATTTCAGAGTCAGTTCGCGCCGGATCTCGTCGGTGAAATAATCGCGCGGCGGCAATGAATTGCGCGAACTGGCGTAGTCGCCGCCCTGCACCGACAACAGCGGCGCGGCAGATTCTGCCGCCGCTGTGTCGCCGGTTATGTAACCATTCTCCGCCATTTCCTTCAGCGTGTTGTTGCGCCAGAATATCGCCTGTTCGCGCTGCAAAACCGGGTGACGGTCTGACGGCGCTTTGGGAAGCGAGGCCAGATAGGCCGCCTCACCAACCGACAATTCCTCCAAGGTTTTGTTGAAATAGGTCTGTGCCGCTGCCGTCACACCGTATGAATTTTGGCCAAGGAAAATTTCGTTGAGATAGATTCCCAGAATCTCGTCCTTGTTCAACACCTGCTCCAGCCGGTTTGCCAACAGAATTTCCTTGATTTTCCGCTCCGCCGAACGATCACCCGACAACAGAAAGTTCTTCATCACCTGTTGGGTTATCGTCGAGGCACCGCGCAGCCGCGCGCCCTTGGCGGCATCAATCGCCGCCTTGACCATACCCAAAGGGTCAAAGCCGGAATGGCTGTAAAAATTCTTGTCCTCGGCGCTGATGAAGGCGTTCTTTACAATTTCGGGAACTTCGTCGATCGGCGTATAAACCCGGCGTTCGCGGGCGAATTCGTCCATCAAATCGCCCTGGCGCGAATAGATCCGGCTCAATGTCGGCGGCTGATATTGTGCCAGAACCTCATGGTCGGGCAGGTCGCGCCCGTAATACCACAGCACCGCCAATACCGAGACACCGGCAAACACCAGGCCGATGGTCAAAGCGCTAAAAAAGAACCCGAAAAATCGGAAAAACGACATCAGCACGGCGCGAAAACATCCCTTTGCAAGTTTCAAATCTCATATAGGGACTTACGGCCAAAAGGTCAAAACACGTTGCCCCACCGCGCGGTGATCCGCGCAAAACGCAACACCTCATAGCATTTCAGGCAAAAGTGGGAACCGGTTTTGCTGCCCGAAATGCGAAAATTCAACTGACTACCGCAACGCCGCCATTGCCCGATCCTGCGCTACCCAATTGTCCAGCGCCGCCACAATCCCCGCCGCGGCCCGCTCGCGCCATTCCGGGGATTGCAGATTCTTGACGTCGCGTTCGCTCGACAGAAACCCCATTTCCAGTAAGATCGAGGGCATATCCGGCGCCTTTAGCACCCGCAAATCGGCGCTCCAGAACGGATGGTTCGCGGTAACCCCGATCGTATCGCGCAGACCCTGCAGCATCGCCTCGCCCAAAACACGCGACCGCGCATCGGTCTCGACCCGCGCCAGGTCAATCAACGCCAAGGCAACCTGATCTTCGCCACCCTGATAATCCGCGCCGGCAAAAATATCCGAATTATTCTCAAATTCTGCCAGCTTCTGCGCCGATACATCGGACGCTGCTTCAGAAAGCGTATAAATCGTCGCGCCGCTGACATCCCCGGTCTCGACCGTATTCATATGGATCGACAGAAATATGTCGGCATTGGCCTGCCGCGCGTTTTCTACCCGGTCGCCAAGCGACACGAAAACGTCGCTTTCCCGTGTCAGGATAATGGCGTAATTACCTGATTTTTCAAGAAAATCACGCAACTCCAATGCAAACGCCAGCGCCAAGTCCTTTTCGGAAACATCGCCACGCACCGCACCTGGGTCAATTCCGCCGTGGCCTGCATCAATCGCCACGATCACCGGGCCTTCCTGCATCGCGCGCGGCCGCAAACCGGCAATGCCTTTGGAAATCGGCGCGTCCCACATGGCATTGCGCGGTGCGCCCGCCATGGCAGCGAAGCCATCCTGCGTTGATTGGCCCAGCAACACGTTCAACTGACTGTTCTGCAAAACAACGGATTCAACGACCATCGGCTGGTCCAAGTCAAAAACCAGCCGACTCCAACCATCACGAAACAAACCCCATCGCACGCTTAGCGGCAGCCCAAAATCAGCAGGCAGCCCGGCTAAATCTGTTTCCCGCAAGTCAATCACCAGCCGGTTCGGCTCGACCAAACTAAACACCCGATGCTGCACGTCGCGGGTCAGCCCCAGCGCAATCGCCAGGCCACCGTCCAGGCGTGCCTCAACCCGGCTTTGCGCGGCAACGATTTCAGCTTCCCCGGCCAGCGCCGGAAAACAACTGAAAATCGCGACCAAAAGACCGCGCAACACGTGAGCCATATTCATGCGAACTGCCGATTTGCCCCGCACTATTGGCGGATTTTTGTTTGCCTGCCTCTTAACATAGTGCCCAGACAACAAGAAATGAATTGTGTTTCACCCCATTGACATACTATCGTCGCAATACCGGGCGTGACCTGCGCAAATTCAGCGCTTTGTGTCCGGCAAATGAGATTTGTCGCCTGTCCGACGCAACGCAATGGCCACTTGCCATTGGAACATTTGCCAAGACGGGTGACCGGCGTTCGCGCCACCACACAGATAACCGCGCCAACTGGCCGGATCTTTTAACAGGTGCCTCAAAAAGGTGCCAAGGACAAACCGCGATGAAACGCGCAACTGACATACAGGGTCTCGCCAGCGCAACTGCGCTGCCGGTCCTGTTGCCGATGCGCCCCCTCGCCCAAACACACAGAACGCCCCTCGCTCGCCTGACTCGTCAGGATGGGCCGCCGGGCCGTTCGAGAAAGACACTATGCCAAAGAAAATGCTTATTGATGCCACCCACGCCGAGGAAACGCGCGTTGTTGTGGTCGACGGCAACAAAGTCGAGGAATTTGACTTTGAATCGGTCAACAAACGCCAGCTAGCTGGCAATATCTACCTTGCCAAGGTAACCCGGGTCGAACCCTCGCTGCAGGCTGCTTTCGTTGATTACGGCGGCAACCGGCACGGATTCTTGGCCTTCGCCGAGATTCACCCCGATTACTACCAAATCCCGGTCGAAGACCGCCGGGCGTTGATGGAAGAGGAAGAAGCCGCGCATCGTTCCGAGGAAGAGGAAGAATCCAAACCCCGCAACGACCGCAATCGCGGCCGCAATCGTCGTCCGCGCAAGGCCGAAGATGCGGGCGCGGTCACGCATTCGGATGCCATTGTGACCGAGGAAGTCGACCTCACCGCCGATGTGCCAGAAGATCACACGCCCGTCGACGTCATAGAAAATAACAACGAGGACCACGACCACAGCGATCACGATCACGATCACCCGAATGATGAAGTCGAACAATTGGGCGAAGCCGAAGTGTCCGAGGAAATTGCTCCAAGGAAACCACGCCATCGCCGCTATAAAATTCAGGAAGTCATCAAAGTCCGCCAGATTCTGCTGATCCAGGTGGTCAAGGAAGAACGCGGCAACAAAGGCGCGGCCCTGACTACCTACCTGTCACTCGCCGGCCGCTATTGCGTCCTCATGCCCAACACCGCGCGGGGTGGCGGCATCAGCCGTAAAATCACTTCCGCCGTTGACCGCAAGAAACTGAAAGACATCGCCGGCGAAATCGAAGTGCCGCGCGGCGCTGGCCTGATCATCCGCACCGCTGGTGCCAACCGCACCAAGACCGAGATCAAGCGCGATTACGAATACCTTTTGCGCCAATGGGAGCAAATCCGCGACCTGACGCTGCAGAGCATCGCACCGGCGCCGATCTATGAAGAAGGCAGCCTGATCAAACGCTCGATCCGCGACCTCTATTCGCGCGAGATCGACGAGGTTCTGGTCGAAGGCGAGCGTGGCTACCGCGAGGCCAAAGACTACATGAAAATGCTGATGCCCTCGCATTCCAAAAACGTCAAACTCTACGCCGAACCGACACCCTTGTTCTCGCGCTTTCAGGTCGAAACCTATCTGGCCGCCATGTTCAATCCGACGGTCCAGCTTAAATCCGGCGGCTATATCGTCATCGGCGTCACCGAGGCACTGGTTGCCATCGACGTCAACTCGGGCCGCGCCACCCGCGAACAATCGATCGAAGATACGGCGACAAAAACAAACCTTGAAGCCGCCGATGAAATTCCCCGCCAGTTGCGCCTGCGCGACCTTGCCGGCCTGATCGTCATCGACTTCATCGACATGGAAGATCGCCGCAACAACGCCGCCGTCGAAAAGCGCATCAAAGACCGCCTGAAACTGGACCGGGCGCGCATTCAGATCGGCCGAATTTCCGGGTTTGGCCTGCTCGAAATGTCGCGCCAGCGTCTGCGCCCCGGCATGCTGGAAGCCACCACCCAGCCCTGCCCGCATTGCCACGGCACCGGCCACACCCGGTCCGATGATAGCTTGGCGTTGTCCATCCTGCGCGAGCTGGAAGAGGAAGGCGGCCGCAAACGCTCGAAAGAGGTGCTGGTCAAAGTGCCTTTCCAGATCGCCAACTACATCCTCAACCAAAAACGCGATCATGTGGCGATGATCGAACAGCGTTTCGGCCTGTCGGTGCGTGTCGAGGGTGATCCGCACAAGATCAGCCCGGAATTTGAAATCGAACGGTTCAAGGTCGCGACCCGCTTTGTGCCCGATCCAGTAGAAAACTCCGCGATCCGCCTCGATTCCTTGCCGATGCCGGTGCCAGAAGACGAGGACGATATCGAGGACGAGGCCGAGGAGATCG
>JANMOK010000310.1:0-2477 GCA_031369165.1 Paracoccaceae bacterium | reverse complement strand
CCGCTGGCATCCAGAAGAACGGTGCGCTTACCCAGCATCGTCAGAACATAGCGCAGCAACTCCACCACCGGGGTCGAGCGCAACTGGCCGATCAGAAAGATCGTGTCGGCCGCCTGCATCATTTCGGCGGTATGGGTGATCTGCTCGGCGGTGACGTTGGACAACAGGTCCTGCAGCGAGGTCACGTCGCGCACCACCAGATCGCGCAGGAAGCCCAGAACCGAGTGATCCCCGTGCGCGCCAAGTTCGCCCTCCAACGCCTTGATCCGGGCGTCAAAGCCCGGTGCGGCGGTGGACAGGCGGCGCTGAAACACCGTCTGCAGGTCCTTGAAGCCGGTATAGCCCAGCGATTGCGCGTAACGCACGAAATTCGAGGCATGGATGCCGCAGCGTTCGGCAATCGCGGTGACCGACAGTACCGCGACGTCGTTGGGGTTCTGGGTCAGATATATGGCGATGGTCTGGTAGGACTTGCTCATCTCTTCGTAACGGTCATGGATCAGCCGGATCAGGTCTTCGTAACTGGCGGGCGGCGGGTGGTCGGCCATGGCGGGCTCCTTGTTCTTGCAACACTCTGGCAACGAATCCCCCTTCCCGCAATAGTTGTTGCGGTGGCGGCAAGTATCGGCCTCGCAACAGCACCTTTGCGGCTATCCTCAAGCCAGCGCGCCGTTTACATGGACGGAAAGCCGGGGGTTTAGCGGTGACCTGCCGCTGTCGACCGGCAGCCAACAATCCGCTGGTCGTGGACGTAAAACGAATTCGCAATGATTTTTGCGAAAAACATCTCAAAACTCGGGCAAATCGACGGCAAGCTCTCGATTGGCAATGTCCAGCAACGCGCTGACATGCGGGGCAAAGCTGTTCCAGATGGTCAGGGTGAAGGTGTCCTCGGCCTCGCGGGTCAGCACCGCTTGTGCCATATCAAAGATGGTGCGCGCGCCGATTCCGGGGGGCATCAGTGCCGGATCACGCGGGCTGGCCACGCACACCAATTCCGCCGCCTTGGGTCCGGACAGGCGGAAGGTCACTTCGCGATCCGTGATCTCGACCAGACTATGCGGATGCGCCGGATAGATCGCTGCCAGCGCGCTGCGGATCGGGCCGGCCTCGTCGGCGGTTGCATCCAGTTGCCATTCGTCCGGTCCAAGGCAAAGCGCGCGGCGGCTGGCACTGGCTGCGATCTGGCCAATCCGGTCAGGAAGGTCGAGACCAAGGGCTGCCGAAGCGGCGACGCGGTCCGCCAAGGCGAGGCGCAGACTGAACCGGGCGGCCAGCGGCAGGCGGTCGATCTGGACCGGACCATTGGCGGCAAGATGGGAATGGGCGGTCATCGGTGCAGCCTTTCCTTAAAGTTTCAGCCGGTCGCCGGCGGGATCGTAAAAGACGCAGCCAGTGACTTTGGCGCTGTGGGTCTTGTCCGGCATCGGGATATGCAGGGTCTGGCCCGCCATCCCATGGCCGCCCTCAACCACCGCCATCGCGATTGACCGGCCCAAAGCCTCGGACCAATAGGACGAGGTGACATGGCCGACCATCTTCATCGGTACCGCCTGTTTGGGGTCAAGCACGATCTGCGCGCCTTCTTGCAACACTACCTTGGGATCATCGGTCAGAAGCCCGACCAGTTGTTTGCGCCCCTCGGTCACGATGTCGGGCCGCGCCAGCGACCGTTTGCCGACGAAATCAGGCTTGGCCTTGCCAATCGCCCAGCTTAGCCCGGCATCGGCGGGGGTCACGGTGCCATCGGTATCCTGCCCGATGATGATGTAACCCTTTTCGGCGCGCAGAACGTGCATGGTTTCGGTGCCATAGGGGCAGATGTCGTATTTCTGCCCTTCGCGCATCAGGGTTTCCCACAACTGGCGGCCATAACGGGCGGGGACGTTAATCTCGAACCCCAATTCGCCGGTGAAACTGACCCTGAACAGACGCGCGGGCAGACCTGCGACCGTGCATTCGGCGGCCGACATATGCGGGAAGGCGGCATCGGACAGGTCCTGACCCTGGACCAGCGGCTCCAGCAATTTGCGCGCATTGGGGCCGTTCAGCGCCACCACCGCCCATTGTTCGGTGGTCGAGGTCAGCCAGACCTTCAGGTCGGGCCATTCGGTCTGCAGATAATCCTCCATCATGTTCAGTACCCGCGCCGCCCCGCCGGTGGTGGTGGTGACATGGAACTGGTCCGGCGCCAGCCGCCCGATGACGCCATCGTCGCGGATAAAGCCATCCTCGCCCAGCAGCAGGCCGTAACGGCACTTGCCGGGGGCAAGTTTCGCCCAAGGGTTGGTGTACATCCGCTCCATGAAGTTCACGGCATCCGGCCCGGCCACTTCGATCTTGCCCAGCGTCGAGGCGTCGAAAATCCCCAGTGAGGCGCGGGTGGCGCGGCATTCCCGGGCGACGGCGGCGTGCATGTCCTCGCCAGCTTGTGGGAAATACCATGCCCTACGCCACAGGGCGACCGGTTCAAACGC
>JANMOK010000286.1:0-7972 GCA_031369165.1 Paracoccaceae bacterium | reverse complement strand
GTTTCAGAATACCAATCAGGAAATAACAAAATCCGCGTGGACCTTCAGTTCGCGTCGAGCGCCTTGATGGCCAAGTGAACATAACAAAACCTTGACGCCCTCTCGCCTCACAAATTTGAACGCCGGCACAAAATCGCTGTCTCCGGTAACCACAACAACGGCTCGCACCATGTCGCGTAACGCCAGCCGCGCTATATCCATGCCGATGCGGATGTCCACACCCTTTTGTCCGATGTCCAAATCGAAATCCTCATCGGTCAATTCGCGCGGCGATTTCAACAAATCCTTGACCGTTCGTGGCTTGATTTTCCATTTCTGCGGCGTCATCCGCGTTTCACCCATGCGCAAGGCAAATCCCGGTTTCAACTCCAACTGGTCGAACAGGCTTTGCGCATGCTTGTAACGCTCGGTTGCTGCCAGATGTCGCATAATTTTGGAAACCGGCAAGGTGACAGATTCAACCGATGGCGGCGCATCATAGAAATATGACCGCAGCAATTCATAGGTTTTCAGTTCATCATGGGCACAAATCGCATCGCGCAACGCGACCACGTCATCAGCCGTGGCTGGTCGCTTTAATTGTTCCTGAAGTTTCTTAGTGACAAAACCGCCGTCAAACAAAAGGGCAAATTGTGCCTGAATTTTAAGCCCCGATGAAATTGGAGCCAGCCGACCCAAACACTGCTAAACGGTGCATAAAGGATCGACTGGCTCACTGGTCTATTTCGTCGCTGAACAAACAGCTCGCCCAAGATTTACGCGGTGGGTCGTTAACAAACTAATAACAATCAGCAATATTCTCAACCCCCCAACTTCCCCTCAATCAACCCCACCGTCTCCTCCACCCCATACAGCGCCACAAACCCGCCAAACCGCGGCCCCGACGATGCCCCCAGCAGCACTTCGTACAAAGCCGTGAACCAGTCCCTGAGCGGCTCAAACCCCGCTTCGGTCCCGACCGCAAACACCATTGTCTGCAACGCCTCGGCATCCAGCCCGCCGTCCCACGTCTTCAACCGCGCCGCCAAATCCAGCATCGCCGCCCGCTCGCGCGCCGAAGCCGCCCGGAACACCCGGTTCGGTGCATCAAAATCACGGTAATAGCGCACCGCAAACGCCGCCGCGGCATCCAGATTGGGGTTGCCCTCCGGCGACGCCCCCGGCGCATAGCGGCGGATGAATCCCCACAACCGATCCTTATCTTCAGCCGCCGAAACCGACGCCAGGTTCAGCAACATCGCAAACGGCACCACCATATGTGACACAGGCGGAACCCCACCATGAATATGCCAAACCGGATTGTTCAACCGCCCCGCTGCATCCTGCGTCTCATACGCCCGCAACTGCTGGTGATATTCGTCAACCGCTTTCGGGATCACGTCAAAATACATCCGCTTGGCGGTTTTCGGTTTCTGATACATGAAATACGACAGCGATTCCGGCGAGGCATAGGTCAGCCACTCATCAATCGTCAGCCCGTTGCCCTTCGACTTGGAAATCTTCTGCCCGTTCTCATCCAAAAACAGCTCATAATTGAAATGCTCCGGTTTGCGGCCCCCCAGTATCTCGCATATCCCGTCATAAATCGGCGTGTTGGTGGAATGGTCCTTGCCATACATCTCGAAATCGACGCCCAACGCCGCCCAACGCGCGCCAAAATCCGGCTTCCATTGCAATTTCACATTGCCGCCCGTCACCGGCAAAGTGCAATCACGACCATCCTCACCTTCAAAAGTGATCGTGCCACTCTTGGCATCCACTTCCTTCAGCGGCACATACAAAACCCGCCCCGAAATCGGTGAAATCGGCAGGAAACACGAATAGGTCTGCTGCCTTTCCTCGCGCAGCGACGCCAGCATCACCTCCATGATCGCGTCATAACGCTCAGCGGCCAGCAACAGGATGTCGTCGAGCTTGCCCGATTTGTAATATTCCGTCGCCGAAGCAAACTCATAGTCAAACCCGAACGTATCCAGAAACCGCCGCAACATGGCGTTGTTGTGATGGCCAAAACTCTCGAACTCGCCAAACGGATCGGGTACCGCGGTCAAAGGCCGCTGCAAATGCTCGCGCAACATCTCCGGCTGCGGCACGTTCTCCGGTATCTTCCGCATCCCGTCCATGTCGTCAGAAAACACCAACAGGCGGGTTGGAATATCCGAAATCTCCTGAAACGCCCGCCGCACCATCGACGTGCGTGCCACTTCGCCAAACGTGCCAATATGCGGCAACCCGCTTGGCCCATAACCGGTTTCAAACAGCACATGCCCCTTGTCGGGCCCCTTGGCACCATAACGCTTCAACAAAGCCCGCGCCTCTTCAAACGGCCAAGCCTTGGAATTCATCGCCGCATTGCGCAGGTTCGACATGATTTTGGTCCTTATCCGGTTCGGGCTTCCTATTGCCCGCTACTGCGCGGGTCAATATAGGGGGCGAATGGAATACCCCATCAATATTTCGGCTGATTCCGTTCGTTTCGCCGATGAAACCATGTGGGTCGGCCTGACAGATGGTCGCGTTATCGGCGTGCCCTTGACGTGGTTCCCGCGAATAGCCAAGGCCAGCGAAGACGACCGTGCCCAATTCACTCTCAGTCCGTTTGGCATTCACTGGGAAACCCTCGGCGAAGACATCTCCATCGCCGGATTGCTGGCAGGACGGGGCGACATGGGTAAAGTTGGCAAAGTAGCCTGACTGGCGTTTCGTCCTATTGCCCGCCAACCCCCCGGTCAATATACCAGCACGGGCAAACGCCAACAAGAAGGCCCGCTCAAATGCCCGCACAGCCCAACGTCCCTGCTTCGATGACGCCGCAAGACGCGCTGGTTGCCGTCATGGTCGCGGTATCGGCTTCCGACCAGATCATGACCACCCCGGAACTGCTGACCATCACCCGCATCGTCGATTTCCTGCCCATCTTCAGCGGCTATGACAAGGACCGCCTCAAGACCATCTCGCAGACCGTCGCTGACCTGTTCGAAGAAACCGACGGGCTGGACGCCCTGTTCGGCCTGATCCGCCATGCCCTGCCCGACACGCTGCACGAAACCGCCTATGCCCTTGCCTGCGACGTCGCCGCCGCCGACGGACGCATGGACCAGCCCGAACTGCGCTTCCTCGAGGAAATCCGCTATCAGCTCACCATCGACCGACTGCACGGCGCCGCAATAGAACGCGGGGCGAGGGCGCGGCATTTGAAACTGCCGGTGGAGTGAAGGTTGGCCCTTCTCCATTCATGGAGAAGGTGTGGCGAATGCGCCGGATGAGGCCGGGCCGCAAATCCAAACTTCCCTATCTGGCTCACCCAAAACCCGCTAATATCCGCCCATGGCCCACCAAACCGAAACCTTCGGCCCGTTTACCTTCGACCACGCCACCGCCTCTTTGTCGCGAGACGGCGTCAAACTGCCTCTCGGCGGTCGCAGCGCTGCTCTGTTGGCGGCCTTGTTAAAAGCCTCGGCCAAAGTCGTATCCAAACAAACCTTGATGCAATCCGTCTGGCCCGATCTTGCCATCGAAGAAGGCAACCTCGCCGTCCAGATTACCAACCTGCGCAAGGCGCTTGGCCTCAGGCCCGACGGGCAGGAATGGATCGTCAATGTCGCCCGCGTTGGCTATCGGTTGAACTTTGAGGCCGCAACCTCGCCAACTGCCGCCGTCAGACCCTCCTTCGCCATCCTGCCCTTCGCCAACATGACCAATGACCCCGCCCAAGACTATTTCGCCGACGGCATCGTCGAAGACATGATCACCGCTTTCTCGCGCTTCAAGAACATCGCCGTTGTCGCCCGGCAATCGTCGTTTGCCTATAAAAACCGCGCCATCGACATCCGCGATGTCGCCCGCGAACTGGGGGTAAATTACGTGTTGGAAGGCAGCGTCCGCCGCGCCAATGGCCATGTTCGCGTCACCGCGCAGTTGATCGACGGCAGCAGCGGTGCCCATCTTTGGGCAGGCGCCTACGACGCCCCGGTAGCCGAAATTTTCGACATGCAAGATCAAATTACCCAAACCGTGGTCGGCATCGTCGAGCCGCAAATCCTTTCGGCTGAATTCGAACGGGTGCGCCGCAAGCGTCCCGAAAATCTTGATGCCTATGACTTCTATCTTAAAGCCTTGCACCTGATAGCCATCGGAAAGAAAGGCACGCTTGATGCCGGGATCGAATTGCTCGACCAGTCCATCGCGCTTGATCCGACGTTTGCCCAAGCCCTTGCCCAAGCGGCTAGGCTCTACCAAACGCGCTGGTCGCGCAGTCGCACGGCGCCGGACGGCAACCCCGACGCGCAAAGAGCAGTCGCCTTGGCGGCGCGTGCGCTCACAGCTGACGGCAATGACGCCCTCGTTCTGGCGCTTGCGGGCATGGTGCAGATCATTATCAAAGGCGAAGTTTCGCAAGGCTTTGCCCTCGTCAAACAAGCGATGGAATTGAACCCGAACAACGTGTTGATCGTCAACTGTGCCTCCTATACCTATTGGTTCCGCAACGACTTTGACAACGCCATTGCCTGCAACCAGCGTGCCTTGGGCATCAACCCCGCCTCGCCGGATCGTTTCTGGGCTTTGCTCGGGATGGCCCGCGTGCACTTGGCCGCTGGCCGTCCCGAAGAAGCACTGCTTTGGGCCCTGCGATCCGTCGAAGTCAAGAACCACCATGTCCAAGCCCATTGCTTGGTTACTGCCTGTTACGCCCATCTTGGCCAGCTTGACGAAGCCCGCGCGGAATTGGCCGTTGTTCTGAAACTGGACCCCACCCTTACAGTCGAAACCGCCGTCGACCCCGGCCCACTGGCAGGCGACGTGCCGGTGGCAAAAGGACTGGCACTTGCAGGCCTGCGCCTGACCGCCGATTAATCGCGCTTAATAACTTTTAAGCGCCGCTAAAGGACTTCTTTCCCAAACAAGCCCACCTTCGGGCAGCGGCTTGCCAAAGCTGCCAATTGGAAGGGGAAAATCAAATGAGGTTACTTTTTTCGGCGTCATCCCTCGCATGGATCGCCGCAGCAGCAATTGTTCTGATGCCGTTCGCCGGCTCGCCCGCCGCCGCCCAGATGCGCGTTCCGGCCACGGGCGAGGTCGTTGAATGTCCGGTGAACTCGGTCTTCGATGGCACCGCCTACGTCACCACATGCACCGACCGCTGGGGCGGGATGCTGGTCGCCGTTCCCAGGGTCAACGGCTTTTCCGGCTTCATGTTCTGCGGGCCGATTGCCGCAGACTATATCTGCTACACAGGTGCCCCGATCAATGTCGCCGACCATCCCGAACCGCTCAAGGATGGTTTCCTGACCTGCACGGGGGTCTGGGATCCTGTGGAGGAGTATCCAACATTCACCTGCAAGCAGGAGTGACGGCTGCCTGAAAACCCCGCCTGGCTTTTCGAATCCAAAAGGAGGCCCAAAATGAAAGCCTTGAAGCTTTTGAAAACGCTGGTGGCAGCAGCCTTGATTTCCCTGCTGGCCAACCTGCCCGCCGCAGCCGAGGTCCGGGTGCCGAAAACCGGCGATGTCGTCGAATGTACCGGGGGTCCGTTCCAGGGCGGCGCTGTTTTTGTTGTCGAATGCATGCCGCGCTGGAGCGGGTTTGTCGTCGCGGACCCGGTGATCAACGGGCATTCGGGCCTGATGTTTTGCAGCTACGATGCCGTAGGCCATCTCTGCCCGGAGGCGGCGAATATCTACGTCAAGGATCATCCAGAGCCATTGGCTATTGGTGTCCTGTCCTGCACGGCTGACTGGGGCAGGCACGAAGACGTATTGCGGTTCGATTGCACGCAAGAATGAAGTCAGGCACCTGCATTTCTCTGCGCCCGCGTGACAAAACCTCGGAGAAGAAAATGTTGAAATTCACCACCGCGATCTGTTTGGTTCTTCTAACACCCACGGCGTCATCTGCCGGCATTTTCGGTATCACTGCTGACGGCACCTGGGACTGCAAGGACAACTCAGGTGCCTATCTCGGTGCTATCGTTCTGGTTGACGAAAGCTATGCCTTCATCAAACCCGACGGTCTGTTTGGCAGCTACGGTACGTTGTTCATGATAAGTGGAGTCACTCACTTGCCGAATTTCGCTGTTGTGAACGGGTACCTGAAAGATGTCTTGGGGGCCCCCGCGCTTTCATTCAGGGGTCCAAGAGAAGATGAACACGACATGACCGGCGAGCTGTTCCTGTTCATTGCCATTTCCGAAGATGAACTATTTGAATGCAAGCGCCGAACGCGGCCCGAAACATAGCGTGGTTCCCGCCTGTGCGGGAATGACAAACTATGTCACCCCCGCGAAGGCGGGGCCGCCACGACCTGCGAAGCGAAGCAGCCCACTCCCTGGCTACCGGGTTGCTTCGCCGCGCAATTGCTAACTCTCAAACCACCGCCGGATTGCGCGAAAATCCGTTTTGATGCCAGTACGGATAGGGCATCGGCGTCGCGCTGGCGGCATCTAGTCGCGCAATCTGATCCCCGCTCAGCGACCACCCAACCGCCCCGATATTGTCCAAAAGCTGCTTCTCATCCCGCGCCCCGAAAATCAGCGTCGCCACCGTTGGCCGACACAACAGCCAGTTCAGCGCAATCTGCGGCACGGTCTTGCCGGTTTCCGCCGCCACAGCATCCAAAGCCTCCATCACCGCATAAAACAACTCATCCGCCAAAGGCGGCGCCTGATCAGCGGTGCGCACAAACCGCGCATCGCTCGCATACGGCTGGCTGCGTCGATACTTCCCGCTCAGCCGCCCCCAGCCCAGCGGGCTCCACACCACCGCGCCCACGCCCTGATCCAGCCCCAACGGCAGCAATTCGCGCTCATAATCCCGCCCGACCAGCGAGTAATACGCCTGATGCGCCACATGCCGCACCAGCCCCAGCCGGTCGCTAACCGCCAGTGACTTCATCAAATGCCAGCCGCTGAAATTCGAACAGCCGATATAGCGGATTTTCCCCGCCTTCACCAAACCATCCAGCGTGCCCAAAACTTCTTCCTGCGGCGTAAGCGCATCGAACCCGTGCAACTGGAACAGGTCGATGTAATCCGTTCCCAGCCGTTTCAGCGATCCCTCAACCGCCCGCGTCAGCCACTGCCGCGACGACCCCAACTCGTTGGGTCCCGCCCCCATGGCAAAGGTTGATTTGGTCGAGATCAGCACCCTGTCGCGCCGCCCTTTGACCGCCGCCCCCAGTATTTCCTCCGACCTGCCCTGATTATAGACATCCGCCGAATCGAACATGCTAACCCCATGCTCCAGACAGACATCGACCAGCCGCGTCGCGCCTTTCACATCGGTCGAACCCCAGGCCCGCGGCCCCGAGCCGCCAAACGTCACCGTGCCCAGCGTCAGCGCCGGAACCATCAAGCCAGAATTGCCAAGGCGGTTGTGCTGCATGGGTTTGACTTTCTGATCGAGACGCGGCCAATTGACAGCGCTTGGCGAAAATTGGCAAGCGCGCTCAAACGGAGTTTTCCAAATGACCCTCAAAGTCATCGGCACAGGCTTTGGCCGCACCGGCACCGATTCCATGCGCGTGGCGTTGACAATTCTGGGCTTTGGCCCCTGCCATCACATGTTTGAAGTCATTGAAAAAGACGAGCAAAAACGCCGCTGGCGGGCAATGGTTCAGGGTGGCCCGCGCGATTGGGACACTATCCTGGAAGGCTACCAATCCTGCGTCGACTGGCCTTCGGCGCATTACTGGCCCGAATTGATCACCGCTTACCCCGCGGCCAAAGTCATCCTCACCTGGCGCAGCCCCGAAAGCTGGTGGGAAAGCTTCACCAAAACCATCCGCCCCGGCATCAACCAATCCACCGAGCCGCAGTCAATGGGCCTCGCCCTGATCAAGGAAATCGTGTTTTCCGGCAATATCGACGACCGCGACCACTGCATTGCAGTTTACAACGCCAACGTCGCCGCCGTCAAAGCCAGTGTGCCCACCAACCGCCTGTTGGTCCACAACTTGGGCGACGGCTGGGCACCCC
>JANMOK010000278.1:0-3293 GCA_031369165.1 Paracoccaceae bacterium | reverse complement strand
CGAAATTGTTCGAAGCCGGAGTCGAAATCCGCAAGGCGGACCCGGTGCTGGAAGTTACCCAAAACGGCGACGAAATGACAATCGTCAGCAGAGCCACCACAACGCGATTTCAACGTGTGGTTGTAACATCAGCATCCCCCCTAGCCGCGAGGTTGTGTCCGGGCCTCAGCGCCCCCTCTAGGGCCTTGCACGAGGGCATTCTCTATCAGGGCATCGTCTGCGCCTCGGTCGTGCTGAAAAAACCGCTGAATGGCGCCTATATCACCTATATCACCGACCCCGATGTGCCCTTTACCGCCGTCATCGAAATGTCGGCCTTGGTGGACCGCAAGGAATTCGCCGGTCGCACCGTGGTTTACCTTCCCTATTACGCCACATCGGACGATCCGGCGTTTTTGGAAAGCGATGAAAGCATCCGCGAACGGTTCTTGGGCAAACTGCTGGCGATGTATCCGCAGATCACCGCGGAAGATGTCGAAGGTTTCGCGGTGTCGCGCGTCAAGCAGGTGCTGGCAGTAACGACGATGAACTATTCCGCCGCCTTGCCGCCGATCAACACCAACGTGCCGGGGCTGTCGATTTTGAATTCGGCGCATATCATCAACGGCACGCTGAACGTCAACGAAACCATCGGCGTGGTTGACGATCACCTTGCAACCCTGCTGAATGCGACTTGGAGCAAAGCATGAAACCCGTCGCCAGCCTGTCGCTCGATCTGGACAATCAGTGGTCCTACATGAAGACCCACGGCGATGCCGGGTGGGAATCGTTTCCGTCCTACCTCGACTTGGTGGTTCCACGCTGCAACGACCTGTTTGCGCGGCATGGGTTCATCATCACCTATTTTATCGTCGGCCAAGACGCGGCTTTGCCCGAAAACAAAGCCGCGTTGGCCAGTATCACCGCAGCGGGACATGAAGTGGGCAACCACTCGTTCCATCACGAACCGTGGCTGCATCTGTATTCCGACGACCAGATCGAAGCCGAAATCGCCCGTGCCGAAGATGCAATTGCGGCTGCAACTGGCCAGCGCCCGACGGGCTTTCGTGGCCCCGGTTTTTCGGTTTCAACCGCCGTTTTGAACACGTTGAAACGCCGTGGCTATCACTACGACGCCTCAACTTTCCCGACTTTTCTCGGCCCACTCGCCCGCGCCTACTACTTTTTCACCTCAAAACTCAGCGCCGAGGAAAAAGCCAAACGCAAACAGCTTTTCGGCAAAATGCGCGAGGGATTGCGCCCGCTAAAACCCTATTCATGGAAGCTGGAATCGGGCGATCTGGCCGAAATTCCGGTGACGACAATGCCGATCTTCCGGGTACCGTTCCACCTCAGCTACATCATCTACCTCGCCTGCTATTCCCCCGCCGTCGCGCGGCTGTATTTCAAAATGTCGCTCTGGATGTGCCGCCTGTTTGGGGTGCAACCCTCGCTGTTGCTGCACCCGCTGGACTTCATCGGCGGCGACGACATCGAAGCGGTGAAATTCTTCCCCGGCATGTCGATGAATGCGGCGCAGAAACTGGCGCTGGCCGACCGCTTGTTCACCGAGTTCGGGCGGCAGTTCCGCGTCGTTAAAATGAGCGAACATGCGGCATTGGTGAAACAGCAAAACCTTCGCCGCCGCGAACCGGATTTTGGCAGTCAGGCAATATCAAATGGCTAGACCGGCTTTCGAAACCCCATCGAAAGCAAATCCAAGGCTGATTTCCAACGCAGTTTTGGCAGTCCTGTTCCTGTTCTTTGTGGCAATTTACGCGCTTACGATCCCGCAAAACCAAACCGAAAGCTGGGACCGCCTGGACTATCTTTACCGCGCATCGTCGGCGGATTGGGGGGGCACGGACAGCGCCCGCGAACTGATATACAAAGCAATGAACAGAGTGGTTTTTCTGGCGGCTGACCTTTTTGGCGCAAGCGGGAAAACAGCTTGGCTCCTGACCGCTGTTTCGATTTTGTCCGGGGCTGGCGCGATTGTGTTTGTGGCCGCAATATTCGCGAAATTCTTCCGGTTGGATTCCATATCTGCCGTTATTGGCAGTTCCATTTTGGGTTTTTCATTCGGGCTTTGGCGGTTTTCGGTAGAGGTCGAGGTTTACGCGCCAGCAATATTTCTGATTTTTGCCTCACTCTATCTTTTGTTGAGCGCACTGGCCAACGGCACCCTTCGGGCAAGATCGTTTATTGCTTGTGGAATCGTTTCGGGATTTGCCGTTTCGTTTTATCTGCCCTCGATTGTTCCGCTTTTTGTTTGCACGCCGCTACTTTTTTCGGGAAATCGAACAAAAGTTACAGCTTTTGTTATTTATAGCCTTTGTGGTGCATCGGTGGTGCTGGTTGCTTATGTCTGCGCGTATTTCCTTTTGACAGATGTGCCGTTTTCTTTGTCCAGTTTTTACGCACTCTACAGCCAGGAAGGGAAATTCAGCCAAGAACCTTTTGGGATACGCACCATCGCGAAGGCTTTGCTGGCGATAAGCCACACGCTCCTGTCGTCGCACTGGGTATTTGGCATTGATCGCCTGACAAATGTTTTCGCCGCGTTTTCACCAAACACGGAAATCGAATCCAGAATATATGCCGCGGCAAGGTTCAAACCTTTGGTTTATGCGCCAGTTTTCATCGCGCCCATCATGTTCGTGCTGGTTGGCTATTTGATTTTTTTCGCTAAATCTGTTCAAAAAGGCAACTTTGGTCTGCTTTTGTTTTTTTTGGCATGGGCGCTGGTGTACGGCGCGATAGCTTTGTTGCTGGACCCCGGCGTGTCGGAAGTCTGGCTGATATTCGTACCCACTCTTGTGGTGTTTTTCACCGTTCTTGTCATTGCGCCTGCAGTGGCGGCGGGTAAAAACAAAGCGGTTGTTGGTCTGGTAGTATTGATTGCGCTTTGGAATTGGTTTGGCGGCATGGCGATATTTCGCGATGCTTCGGGCGACTACTATCGACAGCAGCTGGCTTGGCTGGAAGAAAACGCGACGGAAAACGACGTGTTGATTGTCTTTGTCCCGCAGCGCGCGCTGACGAAAATACTAAGCTTTGACACAAACATAAAATCAGTAAGGCTGCCTTCTGAATGCTCGCTGGCAGGCATGGAAGACGCGGCTTCAATGTTTCAGGCCACGCTGGTCTCACAGCGGGCACGCGGCGGCAGAGTGTTTGCTTTGCCACAATTGATTGATCCGCCATCGCAACGTGATTTCAGTCGCGCCTGTGACATTACGGGTAGATCGGCCGAAAAGTTGGCGGCTATGGCAAAGCAATCCGCAGTCGTTGCCCATGAAGATGGCCAATTC
>JANMOK010000258.1:0-9602 GCA_031369165.1 Paracoccaceae bacterium | reverse complement strand
GGCGCGATGCAACTGGTACAAGCAGGGAAATTGGATCTGGATGCGTCGGTCTCGCGATACCTCAAGCGTTGGCAATTGCCCGCGGGTGCATCAACAGCAAAATCTCGCCATCGCTGTCTTGAATGGGTGAGGCGTGGATATTGTGCAGTTCGGGGGGATGGTCGCTCCAGGCCACTTCAATGTTGTGCTGCACGACGGATGCCGAATGCGCCCGCGCCTGCGAAACGACATCGACAACCGAACTGCCCTCGCCGACGTATCGGCCAAGATTTCGCGTGCGCATTTGTTTCAAGGAAATTCCGGCAAACCCTTCGGCGGCCGAATTGGCATGCACAATGTTGCCATCACTGCCGATCACCAATGCCGGATAGGGAATTGCTCCCCAGATTGCTTCAAACAGTGCCGTCAATGCCTGGTCCCCTAGTTCGCCCCTGCAATACAGGTAAATTAGAATGAGATGCGATGGCGAAGTGGTCAAATCTAGACAATTTTTGAGCAAAGTTACAAATTCGCACATAAAATGCGCAAAAATTTGCAAGTGTTGGTGGCCGGACAGCCTAAATCTGGATGGACAGGCATCGCAACATCTGAAAACAACCACTCATGGAACTTGCATGTGTCATCGTTGCCGCTGGCGTTAGTAACCGAATTTCGGGCGCCTTGCCAAAGCAATATCGCATGATTGTTGGTCAATCAGTGCTGGAACGGTCCATCCGTGCCATCCTCGTCGACAACCGAGTCGAAGGTGTGGTTTGCGTGATAAATGCAAAGCATCTTGAACTTTATGAAACCTGCGCCGCCGCGATCAAAGATCGGCGATTGTTGCCTCCGACTCTTGGCGGCTCCAGCCGGTCAGAGTCGGCGCGAAATGGATTAACGTCTTTGCAAAGCAAGGCTCCAAGCCACGTATTGATTCACGATGCGGGTCGCCCATTTTTATCGGCAATGGTTTTGGATCGCGTTATCAATGCTTTGGGTGGGTCGGATGCGGTCATGCCAATCTTGCCGGTGACCGACACGATCTGGCGACAAACGCCGCCAAGTCTTGTCTTGGTTGACCGTACGAACTTATGGCGCGCGCAAACCCCGCAAGGGTTTCGCTATGATGCAATCGTTGACGCATATGCGAAATACGCAGCCACAGCGACCGACGACATCGCCGTCGCGCTTGCCGCCAAACTGCAGGTAGCGCTTGTCGATGGTTCCGAGCACAATTTCAAGATAACAACCGACGAAGACTTTATCCGGGCGCAAAGGAACGTGAGTGTGGATGTAAGGACGGGAACCGGATTTGACGTTCACGCCTTCTGCCCGGGCGCATCTGTGACGTTGTGCGGTGTAAAGATTCCCTTTGGCTTCGGATTGCTGGGCCATTCCGATGCCGACGTCGCCATGCATGCCATCACAGACGCAATTTTTGGCGCATTGGCGGAAGGTGATATCGGAACCTGGTTTCCCCCCAGCGACAACAAATGGAAAAATGCGGGGTCTAAAATATTCCTGCAAAAGGCTGTCGACCTTTGTTCAGTCAAGTCGCTTGGTATCAGCCACATAGACTGCACGATCATCTGCGAACTTCCCAAAATATCGGGACACGCTTTGGAAATGCGCAGGTCCATTTCGGCGATTTGTGGCCTCGACATTTCCCGCGTCAGCATAAAAGCTACCACAACCGAACGCCTTGGATTTACCGGTCGGGGTGAAGGAATTGCGGCAATGGCAAGTGCTACTTTGGTGTCGAAATGACCCGAATGATTGCAACCTTGTTTGGCGTCGGTTTTATTTCGATGGCCCCGGGCACCTGGGGGTCGCTTGCGGCTCTGCCCCTCGCTTATGTGTTGCATGTCCTCGGCTCCTTCCCGCTCTTGGCCGCCGCGACGCTGATTGTCTTTCTTGCCGGATTATGGGCGGCGGGTGTGGAGACTTTTGGCCAGGATAATCACGATCCCTCGGAAATTGTGATTGATGAAGTTGTCGGCCAGTGGCTTGCCCTGTTTCCGATATCGGCGGGTCTTTGGTTGACGGCGGCACAGCCCGCGACAGTATCTTGGCCAGGCTGGATTTTGGCATTCCTGGCGTTTCGGTTTTTTGATATTGTCAAACCTTGGCCTGTCAGCTGGGCAGATGCCAAGGAAACGCCTTTGGGTTTGATGCTGGACGATGTGATTGCGGGTGTGATGGCCGCTGCTGTTGTCGTTGGCTTTGGCCTGATTGTTCAGAATTTTCTATGACGGATTCGACGCACAAGATTGCTGAAGAAATATTGCGCAACTGCCGCGCGGGTTCCATCAGGATAGCGACGGCGGAAAGTTGCACTGGTGGCATGATCGCGGCGGCCCTGACCGCGATCGCGGGCTCGTCGGATGTCTTTGAATGTGGCTATGTCGTCTATTCAAACGCTGCAAAAACCAACATGCTCGGCGTACCGGCAGATTTGATTAAGTCGCATGGTGCGGTTTCCGCAGAGGTGGCATGCGCGATGGCCCAAGGTGCCCGGCTCAAATCAAACGTCGGATTGGCGCTGGCAGTCACCGGAGTCGCCGGGCCGGGACATTCCGACAGCAAGCCCGAGGGCCTAGTTTATCTGGGCTTGGCAACAAGTGACATCGCGCCATTCGCCAAACGGTTCGATTATGGCGCGATTGGCCGCAGCAATTTGCGCAGTCGCGCCACGAACGACGCCCTTGCGTTAATTCTCGCGACTCTGATTTCGCCGAAATGAAATAATTCTAGATATTCCTGGCTAAATTTACGCAAACTTAACTGAAATCGGAAAAATCTGCTGGCAAGCCCCAATGTTTTGGGTCTAGGGGGAGCTTGCGCCGTTTATGTTGGTATTGTCTGCTTTGGGCTCCTGCCGCGTGGTGAATCCAGTTCGGCGCGCCGTTTCAAGCTACCCGGTCATTTTCAACAATTCTCGCGTCTTTGGCTATGCCCATTCGGCGGCAGAAATTGTGCAGCAAATCCAATTTCTGAAAGGCAAACTCGACCTTGCGGAGCGGCTGCGGCCCTTTCTTGCACCGACTACAGAAAAAGGCCTTTGGGAAAACGTCGGCCACCGAATGTCAGATGCATATATCGTTGAAATTTCTTCGGCAAAAGTTGTCCGATTGGGTAAAACCTGTGTGCAGTGGAACCATTTCTGTCGATATTTCGCCGATTTTTTGCAAGAAAGTCAGCGTGCAAAAGCCTTTTGGTCGTTGGCGCACCCTGACAACAAAGACCAAAAACTTGCATTTCTTGCGTCTGATAAGGCGTATAAAGTCTTAACGGCGCATGACCAGGATTTGCTGCGTTCAATAACCCTGGAAATTGCCGACCACGGGTCTTTGTCGCACGACATCAAGGTGATTATGCGCGAGCTTCCGCGCGTTCTATTCGTCACGCATGTCAATGCAAAGCTCGCGGACGGCGGTTATATCGCCAGCCGAAACAAATTCATTCAATTGCTGAAAAGCGTTCTTTCATCTGTGAACGCATCCTTCTGCGACCCGACCAGCTTGATGGAAGAATTCGGCCAAAGCAACGCCCTACTCGCAGAAAATGGCAGCTACACACATTACAGCGAAGAGTTCGAACGGGCGTTGTTCGCGGACTGGCACAACCGGCATCTCAACATTTCCAACAATCTGGCGTTGGCGGGGTAAAACGAATTGGACATTTTGTTACAACATATAACACGCAGGGCGAATTCGTCCGGCGAACTTGCTGGCCCGCCGCAAGATTTGCTTTTGAATTGCACCAGCGCCGAAATAGCTGCCGAAAGACTGCCTTTGGCGTTCGCCGCGATAACAGCCAATCCGGGCCACGAAGGCCCGCAGGTTGTCGCCGCCAAACTTTTGGAACTTTCGCGCCAGCGCGAAAACATGGTAGACACCTGGGCTGGGCTGAGCCGGCGCTTTCCGGGCAATTTTTTGGCAGCACGCATGCACATGCGCTGGCTGCGCCGGACGAACCGGCCAGCCGAAGGGATTGCGCTGCTGGCGGCGACATACGGCACTGACACCCATAAGGAAAAAGCCGAGCTTTTGGCCGAGCTTGGCCTGCATGACTTGTCTGATACCGAGTTTGCCGCACTGCTGGCGGTTGATGAAAGCGACACCAAACTTCGGGTGCTTTGGGCGAAATTGTTGCAATCACGGGGCGCGGCGGAAAAAGCCATTTTGGTACTGGATCCGGTTCGGCAAACCGGCAGTTTTTCCGCCAGCGCAATGGCGACAATTGAAAAATTGGAAGCGTCCGACCATGCGCGGAAATTGATTGACCCTGTCCTGCTTGAAAGCATGACCTTGCCTTCTGCGGCGCTGCATCAAAGCATTCTTTGGTTTGCCAACCGAACTATCCCGCGCTCGGTCAGTGCGAATCTCGGGGCAATTTCTTTTGTCACCGGATCCCTGGGGGCTGGCGGGGCCGAAAGGCAGATGACCCGCTTGGCCTGCGCGATGCATGAACGCCAAATTAGCGGGACCAAGATAGGCAATATCTGCCTGCAGGCACCGGTTGAAATGGTCATCACCAGCATATCTGCTGCTGCGGGCAACGACTTTTTCTTGCCCGAAGTTCGCACGGCCAAGATCAACCTGACTGTCCTTTCCGAGTTGGTCGCGGAATCCAAAGACGAGATTGGCCTGCCTGTTGGCGCGGTTGACGGATTGTATCCGCTGTTGCCGAAAAATGCTCAGTTTGGCCTGCAACGGCTTGTTGCCCATTACCGGCGCGTCAAGCCAGAGGTCGCCTATATCTGGCAAGATGGCGCTGTCCTTATCGCGGTTTTGGCAGCGCTGGTGGCACAAGTGCCGCGCATCATTGTTTCTGTTCGCGGCATGCCGCCAAACCTTCGGCAAAATCTGGCCAAGGATGAATTCAGGGGCATGTATCAGGCCATCGCAAAAGTGCCGGGCGTTTCGCTGTCGTCAAATTCAAGAACAGCGGCTGACGCCTATGCCGATTGGCTTGGGATTTCGCGATCAAGCTTTACCGTTATCCACAATGCGATAATTTTTGACGAACAAATTAACGGCGAACCTGACGAATTATTGTGGGAGCAATTTCAAAGCGCGACTGGCAGCGAAAGCTTCACACTTGGCGGAGTGTTTCGCTTTGACCCAAACAAACGACCGCTTTTGTGGGTCGAATTTGCCGCCCAGGCACTGCGGAATAATCCCGACATGCGGTTCGTATTGGTCGGCTCGGGCGCGTTGATCGAAGACGCCAGGAAACTGGCTCTTGCGCTTGGGGTTCTGCACCGCATCCTGTTCGTCGGACATTCGCGCAACGTCAAATTTTGGCTGTCCAAGATGAATGCGGTTGCGCTCCTATCAGAATTTGAGGGCCTGCCAAATGTGCTGATGGAGGCGCAGCTTGCCGGAATTCCGGTAATCTCAACGCCCGCTGGCGGCGCGAATGAGACTTACATCGATGAATTGACCGGACTTACATTGCGGTCTGCGAAATCCCCTGAACTATCTGACTTTTTGGACAAGCTGCAGGAGCTGGTTTCTTCGCCGGTGCGCCGCAAAATCATGGGGCTGCGGGCCAGGAGTTTTGCCGCACAGAAATTCGCCTTGCCGTCGATATTGTTGCAGACCGTTCGGTACTTCAAAGGTCGACATCCAGACGCCCGAGATAAGCCGGCCCCTCTCCTCCTTTCAAAAACGGCATAGGGCGTTTGATGACAAAAGTTTTTGTAACCGGTTCGGCGGGATTCATTGGCTACCATCTTTGCAGCCTGTTGCTCGACCAAGGCTGCATGGTGCACGGCTACGACGGCATGACGCCCTACTACGATACCCAGCTAAAGCGCGACCGCCATGCGATGCTGGGGCAAAAAACCGGTTTCAGCGCCAGCGAGGCAATGCTGGAAAATGACCTCGCCCTCAACAAGGCAATGGCGGAGTTTCAACCCGATATCGTCATCCACCTCGCCGCCCAAGCGGGTGTTCGATACAGTCTGGAAAATCCACGCGCCTATATCGACGCCAACCTTGTCGGCACGTTCAACGTGATGGAAGCCGTAAGGAAACATGATGTCGCGCATTTCATGATGGCATCGACGTCGTCGGTCTACGGTGCCAACACCAAAATGCCGTTCCACGAAAGCGATCCAACCGACACGCAACTTACGCTTTACGCAGCCACCAAAAAATCCTGCGAAGTAATGGCACATTCATATGCCAGCCTTTGGAAGATACCCACAACCGTGTTCCGCTTCTTTTCGGTCTATGGCAGTTGGGGTCGGCCCGACATGGCGCTGTTCAAATTTACCGAAGCAATTTTGGCCGGCCGCCCGATCGACCTGTACAACCATGGTGACATGACGCGCGATTTCACCCATGTTTCCGATCTGGTAAAAGCCGTTTCGCTGTTGGCGAAAAGCCTCCAGCCAGACTTCAGCAGCCCGCATTATCGCATCGTGAACATCGGCAACGCGCAACCAATTTCGCTGTTGGAGTTTGTATCCACCCTTGAAAAAGCCCTCGGCATAAAGTCGATCCGCAATTTGCTGCCCATGCAAGCAGGCGATGTAAAAGCAACCTGGGCCGATACCAGCAAGCTGCAATTCCTGACCGGCTTTCGACCCGCAACCAATATCGCTGATGGAATCGCAGATTTTGTTGACTGGTATGTTTCTTACTATGGCGGCCGTCAGATCAAGACTGGAACTTAGCCGCGATGGAAAAAAACGACAGCATTGACGGGCTGTTTCGCTGGTCGTCGATGATCCACGCCCTGATGGTGCGCGAAGTCAAGTGCCGCTACGCTTCGGGCAACTTGGGCTACATCTGGTCTTTGCTCATCCCGATAACGTGGATCGCCGGCCTGATCATTTTCTTCAACAACATCGATCGCCAACTGATAATTGAGATGCCCGTCCCGTATTTCGTGGCCTCGGGAATGCTGCCCTACGTGGTATTCCGCCAAACGGTAACAGGCATGTCAAAGGCCTTTGGTTCCACGCGCGGGTTGCAAGTGTTTGGAAATTTCAGATCGTCCGACGTGCTTTTTGCATACTCGCTTTTGGAATTGCTTAACGCCGTCTTGTTGCTGGCGGTGGTGGTGACTGGCCTCGAAATATTTCTGGGATACCTGCCGCTTGCAGACCCAGCCAAGATAACTTTGGGCATCGTCATCGCCTGGATGCTGGCCGCGAGTTTTGGCCGCTTGGCGGCAATCATCGGCAAGTCGAGCGATCTCTTCGTTCGGATCCTGCCTATCGCCCTGCGACCGATGTTTTGGATCTCGGGCATATTTTTTACAATTGCCGACATCCCCGGGGGGCTTGCCGACATTTTGTGGTTCAATCCGTTGCTGCATACGACCGAACTCGTTCGCGCGGGTTTCTTTGGTGCGCCAAACTATGACTTCGTTGATTTGACCGTGCCCTGCGTCGCCATCGCGGTTTTCCATTTGTTAGCGGCCGCGCTCAAGACCCAAACGTCACAATCGCTGTAAGAAGGGCAAATCTTGATCCACCTGCTAAACGTGCGGTTTTCCAGAAAAGTGCCACTTGCGCCCTCACTGTTGCTCGATCGCGTGACAGCGACGTTCCCTGCCCTGTCACACACCGCAATCATTGGCGGACCCAATTCCGGAAAATCAACTTTGGCCCAAATCATCGTTGGATCACTATTGCCGGATTCGGGCGACGTATTGACCAATGCGCACCGCATATCGCAGTTGGGGTATTCCGGGGGTCTCAATCTGCATCTGAGTGGCACTGACAATGTCGTATTGCTGGCCCGTTTGTTCGGAGTCGATCTCCACGCGACCTTGTCGTTCGTGAAATCGTTTGCCGGTTTGGGTGCCGAACTGGACATGCCGGTCAAGTATTTCTCCCCCGGGCAAAAATCACGCCTCGCATATGCACTCAGTTTCGCAGTTCCCAGCGATTTCATCCTTGCCGATGAAACTTTCGGATCCGGCGATTCCGCGTTCCGCGGAAAATGCGACGCGTTGTTGCGCAGACGCATGGTGCAGGCCGGTCTCATTTTTTTGACGTCCAATGCCCCGGCCGCCAGCACTTGCTGCAATCGATTTTTTGCCCTCGTCAGAGGCCGGTTAATTGCCTGTGACAATGCAGGCCAAGCGCAGGATTTGGTCGATTTTGCGCCAAAACAATTCAACAATGAGGGGCAATATGCCTGAAGCCGTTTTGCAGCTTGAAGAAAGCAATCGTATTATCGCCTGGCGCGCCGACCGCGCCGCCGTTGCCGACCAGCAGCGCCAGGAACGTTTGGCAGTGGCCAGTCAAGAACGCGAAAAACGCCTGGTCCAGTTCGAAATCGACAAAGAAGCGCGGCTCGAGGCATTGCGCCAAAAACGCGATGCCGAAATCGCGGCAATCGAGGTGCAACGGCTGGCGATTGCCGGCTCCAAGCTGGCCAGTTTGACAGATCTGCATGACATTGAAACCGAAATCAGAAAAAGCCGCCGCTTGTCGATGCGGCTGGCAATGATGCGGATTCTGGTCTTTGTTGGACTGCCGATTGCAGCAACCGCTGCTTATTTGGCGTGGTTCGCGACGCCTATTTACACGGCAACGACGATTTTTTCAGTGAAGGATCTTTCCGTTGATCACGGCAATGACCCAGCGGCGAACGCAACACTATTGCAGAAAATTCGTACCAGCATTTCGTCGCCGGAATTGATGCTGGCACTCGAAAACGAGATGAATTTCGTCCAGCAGTTTAGCGGCACAGACGTGGACCCGCTGCAACGGGCAAGGGCAATTCCCGCGCTCGGGCGCGATCAGTTGTCTTTGTACCGAAAGTTTGCCTATTCGCGCATCGACATGCAGTCGGGCCTGTTGACTTTGGTTGTGAAAGGACGGCAGGCCGCAGCCGCCACAGCAGCATCAGAATTTATCGTTCTGCATGTGGCCAGTATAAAGAATCCGAATGCAAATGATACACCGACAACGCAATCGCCAGTAACTGACAGTTCTGCCCAACAATTAGTAAAAATTGACCTAATGTCCGGCCCTTACAGTGATATTAATTCCGGAAAGTCTGGATATTTGAAATTGTTTTTGATAGTTTCACTGTTTTTTGTATTTGTTTACACTATATTTACTACACTTCTGGCAAGTTGTTCCTACTACGCAAACAGATAAATTTCTCGACATCCGGGAAAATATTCTTTTTTGGGGCCAGGTTCATGTTTGATGCAATCGGTGATTCAGAAAAAATCTCGGTCATTGGCCTGGGCTATGTCGGTTTTCCAGTGGCGATTGCGTTGGCAAACAAGTTTCGCGGCGTCACTGGTTTTGACATCGATACCCGTCGCATTTCGGCGCTGCGACTGGCGAAAGATTGGACCAATGAAGTCACCGAACAGATGATAAAATCATCAAGCCTGTGCCTGTCCGACAACCAGGATGACTTGCACGGGACGACGTTCTTCATTGTCACCGTCCCGACACCCATCGACAAGGGACGTCGACCGGACCTTGCACCATTGCGCTCGGCCTGCACTACGATTGCCCCCCATTTGCGAATTGGCAGTGTAGTGGTCTTTGAATCGACGGTCTATCCCGGCGTCACCGAAGATATCTGCGGAAAATTGCTCGACGAATTGACCGGTTTGAAACACGGCAGAGACTT
>JANMOK010000249.1:0-1851 GCA_031369165.1 Paracoccaceae bacterium | reverse complement strand
GGATACCGCATTTGTACCCGGCACCGCACCCAGTTGTGGCCAAGGCCTGGGACATGGGCGTGGCGGTGGATAACGACATTGGCCTGTTTTTCCGGTCATTCGCCGGTGAGGAATGGGACCAGTTGGCGATCCTGCCGAAGGTGGTTTGTGTGACCGGGTCGAACGGCAAATCGACAACTTCGGCGCTGATTCACCATATTTTGACCGAGGCTGGGCGGCCGGCGCAGCTTGGCGGTAACATCGGGCGTGGGGTTTTGGATTTGGAACCGGCGGTTTCGGGGTCGATCATCGTGCTGGAATTGTCGTCGTATCAGACCGAATTGGCGCGGTCGTTGCAGCCCGATATTGCGGTGTTTTTGAACCTTTCGCCCGATCATCTGGACCGGCATGGCGGGATGGGGGGATATTTTGCCGCCAAGGCGCGGCTGTTTGCGCTTGGTGGGCCGGAGCGGATGGTGATTGGGGTGGATGAGGTCGAGGGGCGGTTTCTGGCCAATGCGATGCGCGAAGAAGCTGGCAATGGCGATCCGGTGATACGGATTTCGTCGGGGCAGAAGTTGGCCGATGGCTGGTCGGTGTTTGCCCGCAAGGGATTTTTGGCGGAATGGCGGCGTGGCAAGCAGGTGGCTTCGGTCGATTTGCGCGGCTTGGAGAATTTGGCGGGGGCGCACAATCATCAGAACGCTTGTGCCGCTTGGGCGGTGTGCCGGTCGCTGGGGTTGGCACCGAAGGTGATTGAGGATGGGTTGCGCGATTATCCGGGATTGCGGCATCGCTGTCAGGTGATTGGCGAGATTGGTGGCGTGCGGTTTGTGAATGATTCCAAAGCCACCAATGCAGAGTCGGCGGGCAAGGCATTGCAATCGTTTGAGAATATACGCTGGATTGTGGGCGGGCAAGCGAAGGAAGGCGGGATTGAATCCTTGCGTGGCTTATTTGGTCGGGTGGCCAAGGCGTATCTGATTGGCGATGCGGCGGAGGAATTTGGCGCTACTTTGGCCGAGGTGCCGCACGAGATTGTTTGGACTTTGGAGGCGGCTTTGGCGCATGCACGGGCCGAAGCTTTGCCCGGAGATGTGGTGCTGTTGGCCCCGGCTTGTGCGAGTTTTGATCAATTCAAAAGTTTCGAGCATCGCGGCGAGGTGTTTGAAGCCGGGGTGCGTGCGCTGATTCCAGTAAAACGCAACACCTAGAAATATCGGTTATGAGTTCATAGGTTTGATCTGAAACAAAGGAAGTGGTGCGTTTGATGTGGCGGTATTTGAAATGGGGAACTTTGGGCACGGTCGCCTTGATCGTGTTTTTGTTTTTCAACTACACGCTGCCAACGCATGACGTGGTGCGCATTGTTGGCACCGAAGTGAAGCGCATGGACGTTGGCAACGCTTGGTTCTGGATCGGACAAGACAGCGGCACTGGTAACAACCAATCGCGCGATGTCAGGTTTATCAATGCGATACAGGCTAATGGTAAGACAATAGTTTATCGCAACGAGGACACGCTTTGGAGCTGGCCACCCTATTTCAAGTTCGATGGTGCTGACCTAAGCGCCGAGGCGGAATCGGCGGTTTCCAGCGAAGCGGCCCCGGTTTGGGTTTCGGTGCGCAATTACGGCTGGCGCAATTCGTGGTTCTCGATCTTTCCCAATGCTTTGTCGATGAAAGTTGTTGCCGGGCCGGATGTGACGATCATTCCGTATTTCAACATCGTGTTTTTGGGGCTGCTGGCGGCGCTGATTTTGACGGTACGGCGGTTTTTCATCAACTGGCGCAAGCGGCGGGTTGACCCGGTTGTTGCGGCGGTTGGCGACAAGTTTGAGGACGGGTTTGACGCAGTTGCCGAAGGTGCCGG
>JANMOK010000242.1:0-6841 GCA_031369165.1 Paracoccaceae bacterium | reverse complement strand
GCTGCGCCTATCCGTTGCACTTCATTTCCAACGCCTCGCGCACATCGCGCGGCGGTCGGCCCAAAACCATCATCATGCTCACCTGCGACGCTTTCGGCGTACTGCCGCCCATCGCGCGGCTGACCCCGGCACAGGCCATGTATCACTTCCTCAGCGGTTTCACTTCCAAGGTCGCAGGCACCGAAAAAGGCGTCACTGAACCACAGCCGACCTTCTCCACCTGCTTTGGTGCCCCGTTCATGCCGCGCCGTCCGGAGGTTTACGGGAACCTTTTGCGCCAGAAGATTGCCGAGCACAACGTCACCTGCTGGCTGGTCAACACCGGCTGGACCGGTGGTGCTTATGGTGTCGGATCGCGCATGCCGATCAAAGCAACCCGCACCCTTTTGACCGCGGCGCTTGACGGCTCGCTCACCCGCGCTACCTACCGGATGGACGATTCATTCGGCTTTACCGTGCCGGTCGCCTGCCCCGGAGTGCCAGACATCCTGCTCGACCCGCGCCGCACCTGGGACAAACCCGACGCCTACGACCGCCAATCCGCCCGTTTGGTGCGGATGTTCGAAGAAAACTTCCGCCAATACGAAGCCTATGTCGATGCCGAGGTTTTGGCCGAACGGATGGTATTCAGGCATTGAAGATTAGTAGCGATAGCGGCACTGCGCAATTTCAAGTGTGTCGGCTTCAGCTCGGTAAACCATCCTTTGTTCGCGGTCGATTCTGCGCGACCAGAATCCCGAAAGATGATTTTTCAAAGGTTCCAGCTTGCCAATTCCTTCAAAAGGGTGGCGCAGGCAATCTTTGATGAGCACGTTAACTTTACGAAGGGTCGATTTGTCAGTGGACTGCCAATACTGATAGTCGTCCCAGCCGTCGGGAAAGAATGTGAGGTTCATTCTTCAATCAGTTCGCGCACAATACCTTTGCCATCGTTCAGCCCTTTGATCGCCTCCCGCAAACGACGGGCATTTTCAGGGCTCGCCAACAAATAAGCCGTCTCGTCCATCGCGGCATAATCTTCCAGCGATACCAACACCGCTGGCAATCCCTTGGCACGCGTAACAATCACCGGCTCATGGTCGTCGTTGACACGATCCATTATAGCGGAAAGATTGGCTCGAAGTGCCGTTGAAGACATGGTTTTCATAAGTGCTTTGTACGTGATCGCGTACGGACAGAAAAGTTGCTTTGTTGACCTGTTGTCAATGGCACGAACGGCAACCTCGTTCTTCGTGATGTTAGACTTTGGCTTTCACCCCTATCCAAATCTCAACCACACCCGAACCGGTTCTTGCATCAAATCGGTCCCCGTATACCTCAAAATCCGGCATGCCTTCCACCGGCTCGTTCAACGCGTTCTGGTGCCAATTGCTCCAAATCGAGTGCTTGGTTTCCCGAATGCCCGAAACATGCCCGACATGCTCGAACACCGCATAGTCGGACGCCGGAAGTCTGCGCACCACAAATCCTTTGGGCAAATCATCGGCCGAGGCAACCTCAACACCGGCAACATACTCAAACCCGGTCGCGTTCATCGAAATCAGCCCGTAAGCGGCCGTTCCGACTTGCCCCGGAATATGCCCGATATGCTGGCCGAATTGCTCCCATAAATTGGGAATTCCCTGCACGGTGTCCATCGTGTACGCCCCGACCAACCCCGCAATAATAAACGCCCCACGCTTCACGCGCTTTGGTGCCGCCACGGTGCCAAACAGCTTGTCGTCCATCTTGATCGCCTCCGGTAAGTCAAGCTGTGTTGCATCCCCACGCACCCGCACACTTTCGGGTGTCACGCCAAACGCATCACGCAACGCCCTGGAAAACGCCGCGTGCGAGCCATAGCCCGCCGCAAGCGCCACGTTCAGAATATTGGGTGCGCCCTTGACTTGGCGGGATTTCCACCGGCCGATACTTCGGCCCATCACCGCTCGGTGAATTTCAGCTCGATCCGCCGGTTCTTTGCCAAGGCTTCCGGCGAAATGCCCGGATCCACCGGCTGAAACTCGCCAAACCCGGTCGCCGCCAATCGTTCCGCCGGTATGCCCTCAAAATCGACCAGATACTTGACCACGGACAAGGCCCGCGCCTGACTCAATTCCCAATTGTCCGCAAAGGAACCTGCACCCGACAACGGCTTGTTGTCGGTGTGGCCATCGACCCGCAATATCCAATCGATCTCATCGGGAATCTCACCAGCCACTTCGCGTATCACCGCTGCGACTTCAGCAATCTGCGCCCGCCCCTCATTGCCAAGAACAGCCGACGCCGGTTCAAACAATACTTCGGACGAGAATACAAACCGATCGCCCACCACCTGCACGCCCTGCCGACCGCCCAATACCTCACCGACACGGGCGAAAAATTCGGAACGATAGCGTTTCAAATCGGTCGCTTCCGCCTTTAGCCGCTCGTTCTCGCGCGCTTCCAACTCAGCCCGTTTGCTCTGCTCGTCCGCCAGCTTGCGTTGTTCATCTGCCAGTTTGCGCTGTTCAGAAGCCACCCTGGCCAACGCTGTATTCAAGTTGGTCCCCAGCGCCTGAATCTGGACTTGTGCCTCAACATCCGCCGCGCTGGAGGCATCAAGCAACCCCTGCAAAGCATTCAATTGCTTGCGCAGTTCACCTGTCTGCTGGTTCAACAAGGCCACTTCGCGCTGGCTTTCCGCCGACAAAGCCTCCTGCTCGCCCAGCAACTTGTTCGCTTGCACCAAGGCCAAACGCTGCTTTTCCACATCAGTCAATGCGGTTGCTCCCGATGTCGCCAGTTCGGCATTGGCAGTCGCCAACGCCGCTTTCGCCGCTTCCGCCGCCGCCAGCAAAGTCAGCGTATCCTCCGCCTTCGCCCGCTGCTCTTCCAATGCCAACGTCATCGCGGTGACTTCTGCCGATGAATTGCGCAGCTTCTCGCGCAATTGCTCTGCCGCTGCCAATTCCACCAGCCGCGCCTTTTCGGCGTCGCTCAGCGCCGAAGTCCGCGCCTCCAATTCCGCCTGCGTCTCGCTGACCTGCGCTACCGCACTGGTCAATTCATTGCGCAAAGCCAGCATCGTCGCCGCCTGCGCCAATTGCAGCTTTTCAGCTTGCGACAAGTCTGCTTGCACATCACTCAACGCGCTATCCCGCGCCGCCAAATCGGCCTCAAACTTCTTCACCATGCCTTCCAAAGCATCGCGCCGGGCTGCGTCCAGCCGCGCCGCCTCGGTTCCCGCGTCGATCTCGGTGCGGGCCTGCGCCAGCGACATTTCCAGCGCCTCGCGCCGGGCGGCGGCCAGTTTCGCCTCTTCCGCGCTCTTGTCGATTTCGCCCCGTGCCGACACCAGCGATTGCTCCAGCTCACTCGCCCGCGCAGCCTCGGCCGCGCTCAGCGCCTGCAGTTCACTCGCCCGCGCCGCAATGGAATCGCGCTCGTTGGTCAGACTGGCCACCAAAGCCGCCTGCAAATCTGCCTCACTCGCCGCATCGCTCAACTGCGAATCCAGCAGGCCGACCTGATCTTGCAAACCTTCGCTGCGCTGGGTTTCCAGCCCCAAAGCATTGGCCAGACTGGCGACATCCGCCGTCAATCCTTCCAGCTTTTTGTCCTGTCCGGTGATCGTATCGCGCATGACGAATTGCACCGTCATAAAGATCGACAACACAAAAATCAGAATCATCAGCAACGCCGTCATGGCGTCGACGAATCCCGGCCAGATGTTGGATTCGGCACTTCTGCGCGACTTGACCGAGGCCATCTACGCGCCCCCGCGCTTTGACCCGGTAATTGCTGCGGCCAAGGCAATGAAATCCTGGCGCAGCTCGGCCATCGTATCCTGCCGTCCTGATGACATTTCTTCCAGAATCCGCAGCAATTGCACGTCGATGTTTTTCAAACGCATCTTGGCTTCGGCATCAATTCCCGCACCGCCCGAATCCGTTCCGACCCGTTCCAGCAACCGGGCAATCCGGTCTTGGCTGGCGGTCAGGCGCTCAAGCATCCCGGGGTCCAGTCCGGCCGCAGCAGCAGCCGGCCTCTGGTTAGCCATTCCGTTCGCCAACTGGCCGATAACATCGGTCAATGATGCCAATTTGCCATCCGTCTGCGCCCGGCGTTCTTCGCTGCGCTGATAAACGTCCTTCAAGTCCTCGATCTGATAGACCATCTTTTCAACCGCATCGCCCAGCATGCCGCTGCCGCCAGATGCGCCATCGCCATCACCGGTCACCAGCGAAATGCGGGTGATGGAGGAAAGCCATTCTTCCAGTTCCATATAAAACCGCTTTGCCCCGTGACCTGCAAACAGCTCCAGCAGACCCACAACCAGTGACCCTGAAAGGCCCAGCAGCGAGGCGGAAAACGCCGTTCCCATGCCGCCCAACTGTTCTTCAAGGCCGCTCATCAACTGGTCAAACGAATCCATCGCGCTCTGACCCTCGGCAGGCGCAAGCGAGCGGATCGTATCCACCACCGCTGGAACCGCCGTCGCCAAGCCGTGAAACGTGCCCAAAAGACCAAGGAAAATCAGCACGTTGATGATATAGCGGGTGATATCGCTGGCCTCGTCCAACCGTGTCGCCACCGAATCCAGAATCGATCGCGTTGAACTCGAGGTCAGCGACTGCCGGGCCCGGGTGTCACTCAGCAATGCGGCAAGCGATGCCAACAGCCGCGGCGATTTGACAAATTCATGCCCCGGTCGATCCAGCGCAAATCCTTCGATCCAGTTCACGCAGCTGACCAAGGTCAAGGCTTGGGCAAAACAGGCCAGAACGCCGATAACAAACACGCCCAAAATGAAGGTATTCAAATAGACTGACGTCAAGATAATCCGCCAAACTTCCGAGAATGCGAAATAGGCACCGACGCCAAACAGCACCATGACCAGGATCATCAAAACGATTTGCCGGATCGGCTGCGAGAACCTCGGCTCGTTCCTTGCATCAAGTTTCAGTTTCAAGAAAACACTCCCCCGCGAAGCTCAATCCCAGCTAGCAAGACTTTGACAGCATTCGCCAGAAAAATAGCGTTCACAATCTGATAATGCTATGAACCATTTCACCAACACGCGCCACGCGCACTTTATGAAGGGTAGTCTGTCATGTTGAATGCTTTTGGCGCACCGGCCATTGCCATATTCGTCTTCGCCTTGATCCTGATTTATCTGGGTGTCAAATCGGTTCCGCAAGGCGATGAATGGACGGTCGAGCGTTTTGGCCGCTATACGAAAACCCTGCGTCCTGGACTCAATTTCCTGTTGCCTTTCATGGACAAGGTCGGCAACAAAGTGAACATGATGGAAAAGGTGCTGGAAATTCCGCGCCAGGAAGTCATCTCCAAAGACAACGCCATGGTCGGGGCCGATGCCGTGACCTTCTATCAAGTCGTCGATGCGGCCAAAGCAGCCTACGAGGTGCAAGACCTCGAATCCGCGCTGATCAACCTGACCCAGACCAACATCCGTTCGGTGATCGGCTCAATGGACCTCGACGAAAGCCTGTCCAACCGCGAGGTGATCAACACCAAACTTCTGTCCGTCATCGACCACGCCTCTACCCCTTGGGGCATCAAAGTCACCCGCGTTGAAATCAAAGACCTCTCACCGCCTGCCGATATTACCGAGGCGATGGGGCGTCAGATGAAGGCCGAGCGCGAAAAACGCGCCGAGATTTTGACGGCAGAGGGCCAGAAACAATCGGCGATCCTGAAAGCCGAAGGCGAGCGCGAGGCGCAAATCCGCGAGGCAGAAGGTCGAAAAGAGGCCGCTTTCCTTGACGCCGAAGCCCGCGAACGTTCCGCCAAAGCCGAGGCCGAGGCCACCCGCATGGTTTCCGAGGCAATTGCCGCAGGAAACATCCAGGCCGTCAACTATTTCGTTGCGCAAAAATACACCGAGGCCTTGCGCGACATCGCCGCGTCCCCCAATTCAAAGACCATAATGATTCCGCTGGAGGCATCAGCCCTTATGGGTTCGATTTCGGGAATTTCCGAAATTGCCAACGCGGTATCTGGTAAAAAAGGTTAAACAAGTATGGACATTTCCTTGTTCAACGTTCTCGAAGGCCTCTCGCCGTGGTGGTGGGTAGCCTTCGGCGTAACGCTCGGTGCTCTCGAAATGGCCACGATGTCGTTCTTTCTCATTTGGCCGGGCATCGCGGCCATCGTCATGGCCATTGTCGTCTGGGCCATGCCGACAATGCCCGGTGAAGTACAAGTCGCAGTTTTTGCCGCCATCTCGGTGGCGCTGACCTATGTGGGCCGTGCCAAGTTTCTGGACCATGCCGACCACCCTGCACCAAACGGCTTGAACGAACGGTCCAACCGCCTGATCGGCATGCAAGGCAAAGTGCTTTCCTTTGAGAATGGCGAAGGCAAAGTCGAGGTCGAAGGCATCCCGTGGGTCGCCAAATGGGAAAGCGGCACCAGCGCTATCGGCGGCTCGGTCACCGTCTCGCAGACGCGCGGGACGGTATTGATGGTCAAGGCCTAGGGCAAACTTCACCGAGTTCCTTTGTACTTTTGAATGGGGAAATTTCAATCGCGCCCGCGTCAAAACCCCCACCCTAACCCTCCCCCGCAAGCGGTGGAGGGGATTCCGGCGGACTTTAGGCAATGCTTGTCACCATTCGGTTAAGGGGCAACCGATTCCTTCCCCCACGGGAGGAAGGCTAGGATGGGGGTTTTCCCAAGAACTGCGCGATCCTCGAAAGCACCCCGTCCAAATTCTCCGAAACATCGTTGTTCCAGAACCGCAAAACTTGAAACCCCTGTCGTCGCAGAAACTCATCGCGCCCAAAGTCATATCCTTGCGCCAAAGCCAGCCCATGTTGGCCCCCGTCCAATTCGACAATCAGCCTTGCGTCATAAC
>JANMOK010000227.1:0-1937 GCA_031369165.1 Paracoccaceae bacterium | reverse complement strand
AGCCATGCCAGCCAGTCGGTTTTGGCGCGGTTGGTGTAGGCGGGGTAGCGTTCTTTGCGGCCTTTGCGGCCCGATTTGGCGACGTCAAGCGGTGGAAACAGGCCAAAATTGACATTCATCGGCTGGAAAGTTTCCGCCTCGGCCCCGCCGGTGATGTGGTTCAGCAAAGCGCCAATGGCGGTCGTCGGGGCGGGTAGGGCGAGGGCATGTCCCAGTCGCTCCGCCGCCGCCAGACGCCCGGCCAGCAGGCCCATAGCGGCGGATTCGACGTAGCCTTCAACGCCGGTGATCTGTCCGTCAAAGCGTAGGCGCGGCCCGGCTTTCAGGCGCATACGCTCATCGTGAAGTCGCGGCGAATTGAGGAAAGTGTTGCGATGGATACCGCCCAAACGGGCGAATTCGGCGCTTTCCAGCCCCGGAATGGTGCGAAACACCGCCGTTTGAGCGGCATATTTCATCTTGGTTTGAAAGCCGACAATATTATACAACGTTCCCAAGGCGTTATCCCGCCTAAGCTGGACCACTGCGTAAGGTTTGACCGTTGGATTGTTGGCATCGGTCAGGCCAACCGGTTTCATCGGGCCAAAACGCGGCGTTTGCCGTCCGCGTTCGGCCATGACCTCGATGGGCAGGCAGCCGTTGAAATAGGGCGTGTCCTTTTCCCAATCCTTGAACTCGGTCTTTTCTGCGGCCAGCATGGCGTCGATGAAACCTTCGTACTGGTCGCGGTCCATTGGGCAATTGAGGTACGCCTTGCGCTGTTCCTCGGTGTCGCCTTTGTCGTAACGCGACTGGAACCAGACTTTTGTCAGGTCAATCGAATCGAAATGCACGATCGGGGCGATGGCGTCGAAAAACGCCAGCGATTCCGCACCGTTCAAGTTCGCCACCGCTTGCGCCAACGCTGGCGAGGTTAGCGGGCCTGTCGCGATGATGACATTGTCCCAATCTTCGGGCGGCAGGCCGGTGATTTCGCCGAACTCGAAGCTGATCAGCGGGTGCTCGGTCAGCTTTTGCGTGACGGCATTGGCAAACGCCTCCCTGTCCACTGCCAAGGCACCGCCGGCAGGCAGCGAGTGTTTATCGCCCATCGCCATGATCAGCCCGCCCGCCTGACGCATTTCCCAGTGTAACAGGCCGACGGCGTTGTTTTCGTCGTCGTCCGAACGGAAGGAATTGGAGCAGACCATCTCGGCAAACTGGCCGGTTTGATGGGCGAAGGTTTTCACCAGTGGCCGCATTTCGTGCAGCACGACCGGCACGCCCATATTGGCTGCCTGCCAGGCCGCTTCCGACCCGGCCATGCCGCCGCCGATGATGTGGATTGGTTTGGGTCCGATCATGCGGCGGGGTTTAGGGCAGGTTCAAGAAAATGAAAAGAGGGGGCTTCTTTGGCGTCAATCTGAAACGTTTCAGACCGTCACCAAACCGCCAAAAACGGCCACCTATTCAACCGGATTTTCATCTACTTCCTCACCCGTTTCAACAACCCGCGCCACCGAAACAACCTTTTCCTCGCCACCCGTGTTGAACACTTTCACCCCACCGCCAGAGCGTGACTGGAACGAGATGCCGTCAACCGGGCAGCGGATGGATTGGCCAGAGTCTGTTACCAGCATGATTTGGTCGTGTTCGTGCACCGGAAAACTGGCCACCAGCGGCCCGCCGCGCCTGGCTTTGTCGGTGGCGAACACGCCTTGGCCACCGCGACCGCGCACCGGGTAGGAATGGCTGGAGGATAGTTTGCCAAGACCTTTTTCGGTGAGGGTCAGGATCAAGTCTTCGGCAGCCGCCATTTCAACATAGCGTTCTTGGCTGATCGAAAAATCGCCGGTTGGGACCTCATCGTCGTCGGCTTCTTCTTTATCGTCTGTCAATCCGGCGGCGGCGCGGCGCATTTTGGCATAGGCTTCGCGTTCGTCGGACGTCGCCTCAAA
>JANMOK010000220.1:0-12401 GCA_031369165.1 Paracoccaceae bacterium | reverse complement strand
TGAAGGGCGACTGTAGCAGCCGCCCTTCACATTTCAACTGGTAATCAAGGGGTTGAAATCAGCCCCAGCAGATTTTCAAGCCTTCTTCGGAGGTGATCGACGGCACGCCGTCAACCGGCTTGTCGGTGATCAGCTGCACGCCGGTGTTGAAGAAGTCGAGGCCTTCGGTGTTCACCGGTTTGGTGCCATCTTTGGCGAAAGCCGCAATAGCTTCGATGCCTTTGGATGCCATCAACAACGGGAACTGCATCGAGGTGGCGCCGATAATGCCGCCCTTGACCGATTCCACGCCTGGGCAGCCGCCGTCAACCGATACTACCAGTGTGTCGGCATCACGGCCGGCAGCTTTGAGCGCCTGGAAGGCACCTTCGGCAGCCGGTTCGTTGATCGTGTAGACCACGTTCATGCCCGGATCTTTCGACAACAGCGTTTCAGCAGCGGTGAGGCCGCCTTCCGGGTTGGCGTTCGAGGTTTCGTGACCGATGACGCGTGCGTCAGTTTCCGAACCCATGATCGTCAAGTCAGGCACTTCGATGCCGAAACCGACGAGGAAGCCGGTGTCGCGGGCAACGTCAACCGAGATATTGTCTTTGTTGATGTCGAGCATGCCGATTTTGGCATTTGCGGCTTCGGCGCCAAGCTGGGCAGCAGCCCATTTGCCGATCAGGATGCCTGCTTCGAAGTTGTCGGTGGCAAAGGTCGAGTCGGCTGCGTCCGGATCACCAATCTCGGTGTCCAGCGCGATAACCAGGATGCCGGCTTCGCGGGCAGCTTTCAGGGCAGGAATTACCGAGTCGTTGGACGCGGTGATCAGGATGCCTTTGGCACCGGCCGAAACGCAGTTTTCGATCGCTTCGATCTGCGGAGCAGCGTCGCCGTCAACCACGCCAGCATAGGCCTGGAAGTCGAGGCCAGCCGCAGTAGCGGCAGCTTCAGCGCCTTCCTTCATTTTCACGAAGAAGGGGTTGGTGTTGTTTTTGGTGATCAGGCAAGCCAAATCGGCGGCCTGAACGGTTGTCGTTGTAGCGAACGCCATCGTGGCCGCGCCCAAAACGGACAGCATAAGTTTGCTGCTAAGTTTCATGGATTTCCTCCCGAAGTTTCCATTGTTGATGCCCGGCAGAATCGGCACGGTCACCTGCGGTAAACCGACACGGAATGCGACAATTTGTCAATAAGTAAATTCAGTTGATTTATTATTTTTTGCAGTCAACGTTTGGCGGTATTCAGGGGAATATTTTGGCAGACTCGTATGCAAGTGACCGCGAATTAACTAGCGATACCAAGGTGATGAACCTTGGCGGTGGCTCGAATCAGGCCCGTGTGCGCGACTACAACGAGCGATTGGTGCTGTCGTTGATCCAGCGCGAAGGGGCATTGTCGCGGGCGGAAATCGCTCGGCGCAGCGGGTTGTCGGCGCAAACGGTAACAATAATTGCCCGGTTGTTGGAGCGCGATGAGTTGGTTTTGCCGGGCGTTCCAGTCAAAGGTCGGGTCGGACAGCCGTCGATTCCATTGATGTTGAATCCCGACGGCGTGTTTTCGCTGGGGCTGAAAATTGGCCGAAGAAGCGCCGACCTGGTGTTGATGGATTTTACCGGCCAAATTCGCGGGCAGGTGGGCGAGGCTTATGCTTATCCTTTGCCGGGCCGCATCGTCGAATTTGTACGGGCTGGGACAGCGGAACTGAAAGCACTTTTGCCCGCCAAATACCGACACCGGCTGACAGGCATAGGTGTGGCGATGCCGTTTGAAATATGGAGCTGGACCGAACAGATTGGCGCGAGCCGGGCCGAGATGGACGCCTGGCGACAGTTCGACATGCTGGAAGAGTTGTCCGCCGTGTCCGGACTGCCGACGTTTCTTGAAAACGACGCCACCGCGGCCTGCGAGGCCGAGCTGGCGCTTGGGCACGGGCGTGAGTTTTCATCGTTTGTGTACTTTTTTGTCGGCTTCTTCATTGGCGGTGGTATAGTTTTGAACCATGCCGTTTTTCCGGGACCAACCGGGAATGCCGGGGCATTGGGTGCAATGCCGGTTGGCGAGGAGCCGGGAAAGGTGGTGTCGCTGATCGACCGGGCGTCGATTCATTTGTTGGAAACGGCCTTGCAAAACGCCGGGCAAGACCCGTCGCGCCTGTGGCGCAACAGCGATGGCTGGGAAAATCTCGGTGCGCCGTTGGAAAGCTGGATCGCCGAGACCGCACGGCACATTGCGCTGGCAATTGTTGCTGCCTGTTCGGTGATCGACTTTGAAGCAGCCATTATCGACGGGGGGTTTCCAGGGTTTGTCTGCGAACGGTTGGTGGCGGCGACGCGGTTAGCCCTGAAAGACTTGGATGCAAGGGGAATCAGTCCGGTTTCGGTACACGCCGGATTGCAAGGAAATAACGCCCGCGCCATCGGTGCAGCGCGACTGCCGATTGCGGCGCGATATCTGATGAAACGCTCGGTTTTGTTCAAGGCCCCCGAATTCGCCTGAGCGCTGGCCTGTGCGATATTGTCGCGGACATGTGGCTAAACGGTTAAAATTTGTTAAAAATTAACCTTTGGGCAACAGTGCTTTCCTCTCACGAATCCAAGGCTTTAGGTGCAGTGCAGCATAAGACTATGAGCGGGAAATTGCCGGGTGGAAAAAATCTCAATTGTGGCGAAGATATGTCTTTGAGGCAGAGCAGTTATGCGCTATTTGCACTACTGACAGGTCACTAAACTGTCATAGTGCACTACCAGTAGTGAAAAAAGCCATGTAGGGGGCGTAATGTTCGATTACGTTGATTCAACGGCGTTTGCCAATGACCAGGGTGCACGGGCGCAAAAACTGTTTGCGGCGGTGGTTCTGGCGGCACTCGACGACGCAATTGCGGACGACAAGAAATACGGCAATGGCGCAGAAGTCATTGCCCGCTGGGCGCGTTCGCGCGACGGGCGGGAAGTATTGATGTGCGCGGGGATCGATCCTTCCGAGCGCTGTGTCAAAGGCATGATGGATTTCGTGCGCCGCGGCGTGCGCACTTCGGTGGCGCTGAGCCGCGAAGAAAGCGAACGGCAGCATCAAGCAGCCGCAGCTTAGGCCTTAACGGATTTGCGGCAGATCGACGGGCCTTGCGGGGCCCGTTGTGTTTGGGGGACTTGGGTTTGGGCCGTATTGGCCAAAATTCCGAGAATCGCGAAACCCAATAGAACCATTCCCGCCATAACGGCAACGGTAGCAAATAGGCCGCGCAGGTTTATGGCTATCGGCCTGCTGGCGGGCTTGCTCGTGGTTTGATCCCCGGAATGTTTTATCGGACCAACAATTTTGGCGGCGGCCGGTTTCGGGGCGGTCAGGAATGCAACGATTTCGTCGCGTGCTGCCTTAGACCTGGTATGATCGCGGATGGTTTCGTTGTCGTCGTGCACGACGGCATTCCTGACGCTCGCAATGTAGCGCGCGTGGCGCAAAATTTGTCGTGGCAAGCGAAATTCGACCGAAGTCAGTTTCTCATGCAGTCCGCGACCCTTGGCGTGGTATTGGATTTCGAGCAAATCTTCGATCTGGCGCGAGGCTTTGACGGCAGTTTCGATGTCGGACATGCTTACCCAATGAAATGAAAGTCACGGTTCGCCGCCGTTTTGGCAATCCTCGGAACGTTTACCGTCGCATAAGGATCAGGAGTCAGCCTTCATTCATGCGCGGCAGTTCGCTGGTGCGAAGCGTGTTCTCTTGGCTGGTTTCCGGCGCCGGGCGGAGGATGAAAACAATCGCCAAGGCGGCTGCGGCAGCGACGGCGACCATGACGCCCGAATAACGGAATTTGTCGGATGGTGTCCGCCTGGCGCTTGGGACCGGCCGACGACGCAGGTTTATTTGGGCTTCGGACATTTAAACGGCACTCTCACTTGTTACGCAATCGCCTTATGATTGCTGATAATTTTGGCGAAATTATGGAACATTTTGGTGCGCCCCCGGGGCGGCGGGCAGTGTTTTGCCCGGTCCGGCCCGGTTGTCACGAAAACACTCGTTATAGCGTTACTCTAACTCTGGACCCAAAGCCGTTCACTTGCCCCCACACGGGAACGAACTGGCCCAGTATTCGCGCTTGGGCACCGATTGTAGCGGTTCCTTCGCACATCTTGTGGATAAGTGCCAATCGTGGCCCAAATATGGCATATGCCGACAAATAGTCTGGTCGGCGGAAACTGGCGCAAGGCGGAAAGTATTGATGACGAAAACCAAATTTGCATCAGTTTGGTAAGACCGATCCTTGCAATATGTAACAAAATTGCATATTATAATTAATGTACAAAACGGAGGGCGTCATGGGCAAGTCCGTGAGCATGAGTGAAGCGCGCCTGCAATGGGCCGATATCTTGGGTCGGGTGCAGTACGGCCACGAGCGGGTGACGATTGAAAAACACGGCAAGCCGGTGGCAGTTTTGGTGCCGGTCGAAGACGTGGCTTGGATGGACGAAATGGAAGACAAGGCGCTGGGCGAAATGGCTGAGGAAGCGATGGAGGAGTATCGGCGCACAGGAATTTCTTATTCGATGGAAGAAGTTTTTGGACCGAGGGATAAGTAAAACTTGCCTTGGACAATCAAACTTTCGAACAAGGCAAAAAAGGACCTAAAGGCGATTCGTGACGAAACCTTGAATGAAAGAATCAAGTCGGCACTTTATGCGCTGGAAGACGACCCATATGCCGGTGATGTCAAAAAAATTTTCCGGATGGAAAGACAGGTGGCGGTTGCGAGTCGGCGACTGGCGGGTGGTCTATTCGCTGGACAATGGCATACTTTTGATTTTGGTTTTGATAGTCGCGAAACGCGGCGAAGTCTATTTGAAACTGGGCCGTTAGCGGAAATGTTTCGACAGTTTCAGACCCTGCCCCTGATAGTTTGACCCCATGCTGGTGCCGTAGAGCAGGTCGGGCACTTGCGCCATGCGCTCATAGACCAATCGCCCGACGATCTGGCCGTGTTCAAGGGCGAAGGGGGCTTCGTGGCAGCGCACTTCCAGCACGCCCCGTGAGCCGCCGCCACCTGCTGCGGGGTGGCCAAAGCCGGGGTCGAAGAAACCGGCGTAATGCACGCGGAATTCACCGACCATCGCCAGATAAGGTGCCATTTCGGCGGCGCATTCTGGCGGCACGTGCACGGCTTCACGGCTGACGAGGATGTAGAATGCGCCGGGGTCAAGGATGATGCGGGTATTCTCAGCGCGGACTTCCTCCCAGAAATCTGCCTTGTTGTAGTAGCCAATCTTGTCGAGGTCGATCAGGCCGGTATGCGGTTTGGCGCGATAGCCAACTATGCCGCCGGTTTGCGGTTGCAGATCAACGGAAAAGCCAAGGCCGCCGTCGATATGGGCTGGTACGTTGACCAGACCGACGGCCTTATCAAGCGCCGTCAGTTCGGCATCGCTCAAAATCGACTGGCCTTGGCGGAAACGGATCTGGTTCAGGCGCATGCCGGGACGGGCGAGGACAGAGAAGGAACGCGGGGAAATCTCGGCGTAGAGCGGGCCTTGGTAACCGGCGTCAACTCGATCGAATTCGCTGCCGCCATCGAGGATCAAACGGGTGAACAAATCGAGCCGACCGGTCGAGCTTTTGGCGTTGGCGACGGCGTTGATTGTGTTGGGAAGCGCCAAAGATTCCATCAGCGGCACAACGTAAACGCAGCCTTTTTCCAGCACGGCCCCGCCGGTCAGATCAACCTCGTGCATGGCGAAATCGTCCAATCTCTGGACGACAGTTTTGCCCATTCCGGGAAGGAAAGAAGCACGCACGCGATAGGCTGTGTGACCCAGACGCAGGTCTAGGCTGGCGGGTTGAATCTGGCCCTCGGCGACAGGCTGGCTGACGGTGATTTGACCGTTGGCCAACATGGCGCGGATTGTTTGCGAGGGAAGAACGCCGTTCATGTGCTGCCTGATCGCTGGCGTTAATTGGTCGGGCTAGCCAGATTTGAACTGACGACCTCTCGTCCCCCAGACGAACGCGCTACCAAACTGCGCTATAGCCCGACTGGGCGTGTTTATAGCGCCGGTTGCGCAAGGGGCAAGCAGTTAGTTCCGCATCGAATCGCGCAGCGCCACAAGGTCGCGCAGGATGGCGGCAAGTTCGCTGCGCTGCGTCTCCGAAAGTCCGGGATGCAACGGCGCTGGTGGCACGCGACGGTCAAGTTTCAGGGGTTCGGCCTCGGCGACAAACAGATTGGGCTGGACTGGTTCAGCCGGCTGTACTTCGCTCGCCACGGGGGCAAGAATTTCCGACGCACTGGACGCGACGCTTTTGCTGCCCTGATCGCGCAGCACTTTTTGCACACCCTTGATCGTCATGCCATCGGTGTAAAGAAGCTCGCGTATGCCTTTGAGAAGGTTGACATCGTCGGGTCGATAATAACGTCGGCCACCGCCGCGTTTCACCGGGCGGATTTGCGTGAATTTGCTTTCCCAGAATCGCAAAACATGCGCGGGTACGTCCAGAGCATCGGCCACTTCGCTGATGGTTCGGAATGCGTCGGGCGACTTTTTCATCGAAGTCTGATCAGGACTTGTTGCCGACATCCACCCGTTCCTTCATCAAATGCGAAGGTCGAAAGGTCAAAACCCGACGCGGATCTATCGGCACTTCTTCACCGGTTTTCGGGTTGCGGCCAACACGCTGCGATTTCGAACGCACGGAGAACGTGCCAAACGAAGAAATCTTAACCTGCTCGCCTTTAACCAAAGCGTCGGACATGTGTTTCAGAACGCTTTCGACCAAATCGGCGGATTCGTTGCGACTGAGCCCGACTTCTCGAAAAACGGCTTCACTGAGGTCCATACGGGTTAAAGTATTGTCGCTCATGCTGAAGGTTCCCCCTGTTCCGTTCTTAAACGTATCGGAACTGACGAAAGAGAGTCAATAACAATGACTTGCGGGCGGACATGCAGACAGCGACGCAAGCGGAAAGTTACCAGCGCAGCGCAGCTGCGCCCCATGCGAGCCCGCCGCCTATTGCTTCGGTCAGCAGCAAATCTCCACGTTTGATTTGCCCGCTTGCGGAAGCGACGGAAAGGGCGAGCGGAATCGATGCCGCAGAGGTATTGCCGTGGTCTTGCACGGTGACAACAACGCGTTCCATCGGCAAACCCATCTTTTGCGCTGTGGATTTGATGATGCGCAAGTTGGCCTGATGGGGCACCAGCCAGGTTACTTCATCAGATACAACGCCAGCCTTTTTCATAGCATTTTCAGCGGTTTCCGCGAGTTTAATCACAGCATGCTTGAAGACTTCCTGACCAGCCATTCGGACAACGCCTGAGGTTTGCGTGCTGGAGGGACCACCATCAACATACAGAAGGTCATTGAACTGCCCGTCAGAATTGAGGTCGGTTGAGAGGATGCCGCGGTCTGATTTTTTCCCCGCCCCTTGCTGCACTTCAAGGATCACTGCGCCCGCGCCATCGCCAAACAAGACACAGGTTCCGCGGTCGGTATAATCGAGGATGCGCGAGAAAGTTTCCGCCCCTATGACCATAACCCGTTTTGCCGAACCGGCGAGGATAAGGGCATTGGCTTGGGCAAGAGCAAAAATAAACCCCGCACACACGGCATGCAGATCAAAAGCGAATCCCCGGGTCATGCCGATTGCCGACTGGACACGGGTGGCCGTAGAAGGAAAAGTCTGGTCGGGTGTCGCCGTGGCCAGGATCAGCGCATCGAGGGTGTCACCGGAAATTGCGGCGTTTGCCAAGGCCCGTTTCGCGGCGGCGATAGCAAGGTCGGAGGTCTTTTCGCCTTCCGCCGCAAAGTGACGCCGTTCGATCCCGGTACGCGCGATAATCCATTCGTCGGTTGTATCAACCTTGTCGAGAAACCACGAATTTGGAATGACCCGCTCTGGCAGATAATGCCCGCTGCCAATCACAACTGCGCGCGTAACTTTCATGTCAGGCTTCAGTAACTTTTGGCGGCATATTTTGTCGCAGCGCCAGCGATGCAGCAACACGTGCAGCCAGTTTTTGGCTGAAACCTTTTTGTGCCAGCGAGAAGGCGAGTTTGATTGCCGCAGCGATGCCCTTGGCATCCGCACCACCGTGCGATTTGACGACGGTGCCGTTCAAGCCGAGGAAAACCCCGCCGTTGGCGTTGCGCGGGTCTATTCGCGCGCTCAGCCGTTTCAGCGACGTCATTGCAAACAGCGCACCGATGCGCGACAGGATCGAATACGCGAAAGCGTCACGGGTCATTTTGCGGATCATCGTCGCTGTGCCTTCCCCGGTCTTGAGCGCGATGTTGCCCGAAAAACCGTCCGATACAATAACGTCAACGCGACCGGATGCCATTTCGTTGCCTTCGACATAGCCGACATATTCGAAATCTGAATTTGGGGCCACGGCAGCAATTGCCTCGGCGGCGTCGTGCAGTTCGGATCGGCCTTTATGTTCTTCAACCCCGACGTTCAACAGGCCAACGCGCGGCCTGGGAATGTTCAAGGCGTTGCGGGCGTAAGACGCGCCCATGATAGCGTATTGGAACAGGTCGTCGGCATCGGCACGAATATCGGCACCGACATCCAACAGCACGTTCCAGCCAGCCGAGTTGCCCGAGGGCCAGAAACAGGCGATGGCGGGCCGGATGACGCCGGGAACTTTGCGCAGGCGCAGCATCGCAATCGCCATCAGCGCACCGGTGTTGCCGCAGGAGACGGCTACTGTCGCCTCGCCCTGCTCGACGGTTTCCAGCGTATTCCACATCGAGGAATCTTTGCCTTGCCGCATGGCGTGTGATGGTTTGTCGGCCATCGCGATAACTTTGGTGGTGTGGCGGATTTCGGTGCGACCGGCCAATTCGACAGCTTTGGCTATCAACGGGCGCAATTGTTTTTCGTCGCCGTGGACAATGAAGAATATCTGCGGGTTTTCAAGCGCCGAAACGGCCATGCCACCAACGATGGCGGCGCAGCCTTTGTCACCGCTCATCCCGTCAATGGAAATAACGACTTTGTCTGTCCTGGAAGTGCCGACTGCTGCAAGGCTCTGGCTCATTCCTGAAAAGGCGGCTGGATTACGCCGCGTCTTCGTCCAGATCGACGTCTTCGACCTTGGCGATGACCTCGTTGCCATCATAGTGACCGCAAGCGCCGCAAACGTGATGCGGGCGTTTCAGCTCGCCACAATTGGCGCATTCGTTGGGGTTGCCGGCAACCAGAAAATCGTGCGAGCGGCGCATACCGGTTCTGGAGCGGGTGACCTTGCTCTTGGGAACTGCCATATCAGACCTCTATCAATTCGGGGCCTTGCAGCACCCTGACATCCGGCATCATCGGCCACGCACTTGGCGCGCGTTCATGCTTTCCAACCCGGACGGGAAACGAAGCCGGGAAAATACTGAAAAAACGATCCACTGCAAGCCCTTTCTGCACCAGTTTTAACTGTCAGACAACCTGTCGCGGAGAGGCTTTAACGCGTCGAAGGGCCGAATCTGCCCCGCATCATCGGTCGCGGTGTCATAAACCCGGGCGAGTTCAGCGCCATCGGCGCGCGGGTATTCGGGGATGGACAAGGCCAATTCTTCGGTTGCGATGATGCCCAAGTCAATTGTCGAACCCAATAGTTCCAAGTCAACATCGTCGTCCGGGGCGATTTCAACCTCATCGGGCAATTGAATTTCGCGGACAAAAAGGCGGTGAACTTTGGTGTCGATGCGGGTGGTGACCGGGGCCAGGGTGACGACACAGGGCTGGACAATTGTCGCGCCCAGTTGACCATCCAGTTCCCATTCGGAATTGCCAAAGGGCCGGATTGTTCCGTTAAATTGAACTTTTGACAATTTGCTGGCCTTGAAAAGCGCCGTCAGATTCGCCGTTTCCTGCGCATCGGGTTTGATGGCGAAATCTTGACCCACCGTACCCTTCAAGCGCGAAACTTCGATTGGTCTGGAAAATTCGACGGGTGGCGAGGGATGATTATCGGTCCGGGGCATGGTTTCTTTGGCTGTGAATGGACCCGCGAGTTCCTTGATTTCAAATCTTTCGCGGGTTAGGTGAGCATGGATACTATGTCTTGCAAGGGTGTGAAATGGCAAAGCTTCGCGTGCGGCCCAGCCGATTTGTGATGGCCGCTGCTTTTGCCGGTTTGATGGCCTGTGCACCAACCATTCGTGTTCATGGGTTCGCGCCGACTGCTTACGAGATTTCACAGATTGTTCCAGGGTCTTCGACCCGCGAATCGGTGCAAGCATTGATTGGATTGCCCTCCAGCACCGGGGTAATGGAAGACAACGCTTGGTATTACGTGCAAACCGAGACGTCGCAATATACGTTTTTCGCCGCCAAAGTGATCGACCGCCGGGTACTGGCAATCGAATTTTCCGGCGATGGACGGGTTGCATCGGTCAACGAATACGGGCTGGAAGACGGCCGTATCATCAACCTGCAAACCCGCATCACCGTCAGCGAAGGTGCTCAACTGGGTATCCTGCAGCAGATTCTGGCGAATTTCGGCCGGATCGACGCCAGCCAGTTCATCGGCAACGAAGGACGTTAAGGCTTTTCCTCGAACTTCAACACCGCGCCGTTGATGCAATACCTTTGACCGGTAGGGTTTGGGCCGTCGTTAAAAACGTGACCGAGGTGTGATTCGCATTTGGCGCAGTGCACTTCGGTACGGCTCATCAACCAGGAATTGTCGGTGGTGGTTTCCGTGGCTTTGTCGAGTGGCGCATAAAAGCTGGGCCAGCCCGAGCCGGATTCGAATTTGGTGTCGGAAGCAAACAACGGCTCGCCACAGCCGGCACAGTGAAACATTCCCGGCATTTTCGGGAAATCCTCGTGCGATCCGGCACGTTCTGTGCCGTGTTCGCGGGCTATTTTATAGGCTTCGGGCGAAAGGATTTCTCGCCATTCGTTTTCGGTTCTGTGGATCTTGCCAGCCATTTACCGCCACTCCCTGCAAATTCGGATCGTGATGTCTATTATAGTTGATCGAGATGTCACAGTCAGGTCATGTTCACGCAATAGCGAAGGTTCGTGAAGCATAAAAAGAAAGCGCGTCGATGAAGATTTTGCTGCGCAGCCGATATGTCACCCGTTATGCAGCTGACGAAAGCGACGTGCGAAAAGCGCAGGCACTGCGATTCAAATGTTTCGTTGGCGGTGAAGGTGTCGACGCGGACCAGTTCGATTCGGTTTGCAAGCACGTGCTGGTTGAGGAACTCAGCAGCGGAAAATTGGTCTGTTGTTTCCGGTTTCTGCCTTTGGAAAACGGCAGCGAAATCGCCCGATCCTATTCGGCGCAGTTTTATGAATTGTCGCGATTGGCCAGGTACCAGCGCCGAATGGTTGAAATGGGACGGTTTTGCATCGAAGCTGATTGCAAAGACCCCGGCATCTTGCGTGCGGCTTGGGGCGCGATGACGGCTTATGTGGACGAGAACGATGTCGGCATGTTGTTTGGCTGTTCTTCGTTCAAGGGTACAAAAGCGGATGAGTTTTTCGACGCCTTCGCGCTGCTGAAGGACCGGCATTTGGCGCCAAGCCATTGGTTGCCAAAGATAAAAGCGCCTAGCGTTTTTCGTTTTGCGTCGCGTTTGCGTTTGCGCCAGCCGGATTTGAGCCTGGCAATGCGGGCGATGCCGCCCTTGTTGCGCACCTATCTGATGATGGGTGGCTGGGTCTCTGACCACGCAGTCATCGACCGCGATTTGGGAACGCTGCATGTTTTTACCGGCGTCGAGGTAAAAGCCGTCCCGGCCCATCGCGTGCGCTCGCTGCGGGCGGTGGCGGGATAAATAGGCCCAAATTGAGTGTGCACAGCGCGTGCACAATGCGTGCACCGGGCGTGCATACGATTTGGCAGGGGAATGGTGAGGAATCTTGGTTTTATATATAGATATCAATTCGTTAGGTCGATTTTAGCGTGAAGCTGTTTTTGTGGAATTTGACCAGTTTTTTTCGTTCCAAGTGAACCGGATTCCGCCAATAATGTTGGCGCGACGTTTAGTTTTTGTGACCGACCCCTGGGGTCGCTTCGAGCGTGACCTACTGAAGGGCAGGGACCGGGTGAACGTTCTGTAGAACGCGATGTCCGGTGCGCTTCAGCGCACCGGTTGGGGGTATTGTGAGGGTTGACGCTGCGCCTAAGCGCACATTACGATTTGCGCAAATCCCGAACCTTTGCCATCCCCTCAAAAAAACGCCTGCAACCCGGTCTGCGCCCGGCCCAGAATCAGCGCGTGGACGTCGTGGGTGCCTTCGTAGGTGTTGACTGCTTCAAGGTTCATCACGTGGCGGATGACGCCGTATTCGTCGGAAACGCCATTGCCGCCGTGCATGTCGCGGGACTGGCGGGCGATGTCGAGGGCCTTGCCGCAATTGTTGCGTTTCATCAGGCTGACAAGTTCGGCTGACGCGCGACCTTCGTCGATCAGGC
>JANMOK010000413.1:0-5171 GCA_031369165.1 Paracoccaceae bacterium | reverse complement strand
CATCATTGCCGCCACCCATGCCCACACCACGCGCCCGGCCAACAGCGTCAATCTCGTCGATGAACACGATGCAGGGCGCATTTTTCTTCGCCTGTTCAAACATGTCGCGGACGCGCGACGCACCAACGCCGACGAACATCTCGACGAAATCCGAACCCGAAATGGTAAAGAACGGCACGCCCGCCTCGCCGGCAATCGCCCGCGCCAGCAGGGTTTTACCTGTACCCGGCGGACCAACCAGCAAAGCGCCTTTCGGAATCTTGCCACCAAGGCGCGAGAATTTTTGTGGATCGCGCAGGAATTCGACGATCTCTTCCAGCTCTTCCTTGGCCTCATCAATCCCGGCCACGTCGTCAAACGTCACCCGGCCCGATCGTTCGGTCAAGAGCTTGGCTTTCGACTTGCCAAACCCCATCGCCCCGCCACGCCCGCCACCCTGCATGCGGTTCATGAAGAACACCCAGAAAACAATCAAAACAAGGAACGGCAGCCACAGCAGTACCGTGGACATCAGGCCCGACTGTTCCTGCGCATTGGCGATGATTTCTACCTTGTGCTGGCGCAGCGTGCCAATGACATCGGTATCGCGCGGGGCAATTGTCTTCAGCTCGGTTCCCTGCGCGGTCTTGATATAGATGTTTTCGCCGTCAAGCTGAACCGCACTTACCTCGCCGCTCTCGACCATGTCGAGAAAATCGGAAAAGCTGGTCAGCTGCGAATTTGTCTGCGCTCCGCCACCGGAAAAAACCTGAAACAACGCGATTACCAATAAAAACAAAATGGCCCAAAACGCGATATTTCTGGTATTTTGCACGTAAGTCTCTCCCACAAGGGCAAAAAGCGAGCGATTGTTCGTCCGGCCTGAACGATTTATCCTAACATAAGGTCAAAAACATGGCTTTCAACCGCAGAGTGCGCTGTTCCGGAACTCTTGGCAGAATGTCGCGCTAAACCCCGTTTCCATCCCCGCAACCGGTGCCGCGACCAGCACGCCGTCGCGCCAAAATCCAGGTGTCGTCATCAGCGCCTCGCGGCTCAATTTCGTCTGCCGCCAATCCGTTACCTGCTCCAGCCCAAACTCGCCCAAGCCACCCAGCATCAGCCCCTCCAGCGGCCCGGAAACCCGCCAGCGCCCATCCCAAACGCCGGTACTTGCGGCAGTCTTCCCCGCCATCCGGGCCAATTCGCGCCGCACGACAACAAAGTCGCGCTCTTTGCGCACGGTGCAGCCATGCAGCGTCATCCCGCCCGCCAACGCGCCACTTGAAATTGCCTGGTCAAGATGTTCCAGCGACTCCAGCCTTGGCCGATAGACCGCGCCCGAAACCCACATCAACGCCCGCGCCAAGGCGCGCAGGCGAATTTCCGTGTCAGCCTTGGCAAAGGCATCGCAGCCGATTCTCACTTCCCCGGCAACACTGGTTTTTGCCGAGTTGGATAGCAAAGTTTCCGTCATCCGTTCCAACGCAGCCCGCGCCCGCGTCATCGCCCCTGCAGTGGCGATCAACCGTTCGCGCGTCAGGCCCAATTCGGCCAATGATTCACCGGCATTGCGAAACTTGATGCGCTCAAAACGCGGGTCGGCGTTGCTTGGGTCGTCGATCCAGTGCAAACGGTTGGCCTCGAGGAACTGGCGCAATCTTTCCCGACTGACCGCCAAAAATGGTCGAACCCATTCGATGCCATCGCGAGTCACCGTTTCAGGCATCGCCGACAAGCCATCGACACCCGACCCGCGTGCCAGCCGCATCAGAAACGTCTCGGCCTGGTCATCCGCCGTATGCCCCAGCCAGACTTGGCCGCAGCCCGTCGCCCGCGCCCATTCGCCCAGCAATCGATAGCGGGCCGATCGCGCGGCGTCCTGCAAATTGCCGCTGCCGTCCCAGCCGGTCCATCGCAAGGTAGTGTGGGGCACCGACAATCCAGCGCAGACTTCCGCTACATGCGCAGCTTCATCCGCGCTCGCGGCGCGCAGGCAATGGTCAATCGTGGCGGCAATGATGCGGCTGCCCTGCGAACGACAATGTGCAGCCAAAACGTGCAACAGCGCGGTGGAATCCCCTCCACCGGAAACCGCAATGCCAATGATCGGCGATGGTTCCCTGGCAGAACGCAGCGCGACGAGCGACAGCAGGTCATCGCCCGCCTTTAGGCTCACAAACAGCCCAGCGCAGTCTTTTTCGCAAGCACATCTTCAAGAAGACGAGCCTCCGCCGCAGGGTAACGTGCTTGCACTTCGTTCAATGTCAGGCAGGATTCCTCCAGCTGGCCAAGCTCTGCCAGCGATACGCCCAGCTTGAACAAGGCAACCGGCGCATGCGGGCCAGAGGGCGCACCGCTGAAACTGTCCAGATACGACCGCGCCGCGTGGCTCCAGTCGCCGGTCGCCGCCAAGGCTTCCGCCCGATAAAACAGCGCGTCGCCGCTCAACGGCCCGCCGGGATAAGTTGCCACGAAAGCAGCAAACTTCTCCGCCGCCGGACCAAAATTCCCGGCCTGAAAATCGGCGAACGCGGCATCGTAATCCAGCTGCTCTGTCGCCGCCAATTGCGGTGTCTCACCTGCAACAGGCTCCAGCGGCGAGACTTCCAGCGGACTTGCCACCACCGCCGCTGCACCCTCGGACCCCAGCTGCGGCGTATCGCCCAAAGCCGAGGTATCGCCGCCTTCCAACTCGGTCAGGCGAAATTCCAGATCGCCCACCCGCTTGGTGCCATCGTCAATGACCAGATTGACCTTGTTCTCCAGCCGCTCCAACTCTTCGGTCTGGCGGCGCAATTCCGTTTCAATCAAGTCCAGCCGCTGCAACGCCGGCCCCGCATTCTCAACCCCGGTATCAGCACCCGAAGTTGAAAACAGCGTGCGCAGCTCCTGCACCTGCCCGTAAAGCGCCGTCAGATCGGCGCGAATATCGGCCAAGGTTTGTGGGTCTGCGTCTTGCGCAAAGGGCGCAATCGGCAGCAACAAAACCAACAGAAACGCCCGAATAAACATCGCCCAACCCTCATTTTTCAACATCCGGCTCAATCGAACCGGATGCCAATTGCCTAACCTCAGCTAATCCCGCCCGTTACAACCGTGACCGCGCGACGATTCTTGCTCCAGCATTCTTCGGTCGAACAAATCGCCAGCGGGCGCTCCTTGCCATAGGATCGTATGCGAATGCGGCTATCCAAAACACCCTGCGAAATCAGGTACGAGCGCACCGCTTCCGCGCGCCGTCCGCCCAAGGCGATGTTATATTCCCGCGTGCCCTGCTCGTCGGCATGGCCTTCGATCAGTATCTGGATTTCGACATTCTGGTTCAGCCAACCCGCTTGGCCGTTCAAAATGGCCAAAGCCTCCGGCGTCAGCGTGCTCTGATCAACCGGGAACAAAACCGTGTCGCCGATGCTCTGGTTAAAGAACGAGATCGAGCGTTCATCAATCGCCCCGCCCGCGCCGCCGTTCAAACCCGAACCGTCGGCGGCACCGCCGCCACCAAACAGGCCGCCGCCGTTCTTGCTGCAGGCGGTTGTGCCCAGCAGCGCCACGATCAGCAATCCCGTTGCAATTCTTTTCATGTCATTCACCTTTGCTCGTGGCCCCCAAAGGCCGGTTTCGCCCCACCCCGTTTGCCGGGGCAATCTTGTTAAGGCAGCAATCTAGACCAAGACGGATCGGATGCAAAACCCGGAGTCGGTACTTGCCGCAAATTTCTGCCAGTTATATCGACGCTGAACAATTGTGGTGCCCCGCTTTCGCCCGAACTTTCGCGGAAAAACATCAGCACCCGCCCGTTCGGCGCCCAAGTCGGCGCTTCATCCAGAAAACTCGCGGTCAACAGCCGTTCCTCGCTGCCATCCGTGCGCATGACGCCGATATGGAACCGCCCGCCAGCAATTTTGGTGAAGGCGATCAAATCGCCGCGCGGCGACCAAACCGGCGTGCCATATTTACCCTCGCCAAAGCTGATACGCGTGCCTTCACCGCCACTGGCCGGCATCACGTAAAGCTGTTGCGAGCCGCCACGATCCGATTCAAACACGATTTGGCTACCGTCGGGTGAAAAACTCGGCGCTGTCTCGATCGACGGGCTGTCCGTCAGCCGCGATGCCGACCCCGAACCAAGGTCAATCGCATATAAATCTGTGTTGGCCCCTTCTTCGGCCGACAAGACAATCCGCCCGCCATCGGGTGAAAAACGCGGGCCGAAAGTCATGCCAGCGAGGTTGTCAACGCTGCGCTTTTGCAGCGAATCCACGTCCATCAGATAAACCTTGGGCTGGCCGGATTCATAGGATGTGTACAAAACCTGCTGCGCAGTCGGCGAAAACCTTGGACTTAGAACCAAAGCGGAATCGTCGGTCAGAAATCGCATATTCGCGCCGTCATAATCCATCAAAGCCAATTGCTTGCGCCGCGCATCCTTCGGTCCGCTTTCCGATACAAACACCACGCGAGAATCGAAATACCCGCCTTCGCCGGTCAACCGGGCATAGATTGTGTCCGACACCTTATGCGCCATCCGCCGCCAGTTCTGCGCCGATCCGGCAAACTGCACCCCTTCACCCAAAGTCTGTTGCGCGAACACGTCCCACAACTGGAACTTTACCTGGATATTCCCGTCGCTGCTGGCCGCCACCGCGCCGGTAATCAGCGCTTGTGCGTTGATCGCTTTCCAGTCAGCAAAGGCCACCGGCGCCATGAAATCCCCGACCCCGGAAATATGCGCCTCGCGCGGAATTTCGCGAAACAGGCCCGAACCCACCAGATCGTTGATCACCACTTGGGTGATATCCGCCGCAAACTGCTCTGATCCCCCGGTTTCGGGCACAAAAAACGGCGCCGCAAACGGCATCGGCTCGATCACCCCTTCGGTGATTTCGATGCGCAAGGGTGATTGCGCCAGCACCGGACCGGCCAGAAAAGCGGCCAGAACCGCGCCTAAAATCAGCTTCATTTTCATCGCACCACCATGCTTTTGGGGTTAAACACAACTTCCAGGTTGCGCCATTGTTCATATTTATCGGCAGGCAGATCATAGGGCGCACAGCGGATCAGCGCCCGCCGCCCCGCCTCGAACGCCTGTTTGAACCCCGGGGCCAGGTCGCCCGCGGGCTCGATGTTGAAGGGGCTGCCAACCAGTGACCCGTCGCGGGCCAATTCAACCCCGACCACAACCACCAACT
>JANMOK010000192.1:0-16292 GCA_031369165.1 Paracoccaceae bacterium | reverse complement strand
GTCCAGCATCGGCCCGGCGCCGGGCAGAAAGAAGAAATCCGGGTTGGGATGCCAGGCTTCCATGCCGTGGTTCTGCACGGCGGCAGCACCGGCGATGATGTCACCGACCCGTCCCTCGTCCAGAAGTGCGCGCGCCTGCTGATGCGAGCCGCCAAGGAACGTATCGGGCGCACATCCAACCCGCACGCCGTTCTTGTCGGCGGCTGCTTTCAGTGCGCTGCCTTCTTCCAGGGTCAAGACCAAGGGCTTTTCCGAATAGGCGTGCTTGCCCGCCTCAACGATCCGCTTGGAAACCGGGTAATGCGCGTCCGGGATCGTCAGGTTGACGATCACGTCGATGTCCTTGTTGGCCAGTATCTCATCCACGCTCTGCGCCTTGGTGTTATATTCCGCCGCCCGCGATTTGGCTGCGTCCAAATTAATGTCCGCCACCGCCCGCACTTCCAATCCACGAAATAGCGGCGCGAGTTTCAGATATGAGGTCGAGATATTGCCGCATCCAATGATGCCGACGCCAAGTGTCTTTGCCATGATTTTCCCCTCAGAACTTGTTAGCAGCGGCGATGGAACGCGTCGCAAATCGTTGATGGTCGCTTGGGTTGTCGTGCTCCATCACAAACAGCGAAACCCCTGCTTTTCGAGCCGCCGCCATTATGTTTTTCCAGTCCATAATGCCATGCCCAACATCCGCCCAGCCATCCTCATCGGCATTCTCGCCCGCAGGCGCGATATCTTTCACATGAATTGCCTTGATTCGATCAGCGAATTTGGTGATCCAGGCAATCGGATCTCCGCCACCCTTGACCACCCAAGCAACATCGCCCTCCCAACATAGATCGGGTCCGCCTTCAAAAATCCGTTCCTGCGGGATTGATCCGTCCGGCAAGGCGCGGAATTCGAAATCGTGGTTGTGCCAGCCGAAGTCGTAACCGGCATCACGGTATGGCTTGCCGACGTCCTGCAATTTCTTGCCGAACGCAACCCAGCCATTTGCGTCGTCGGGTCGCTGATCGGCCATCACATGCGGACATATGATCGCCTTCATATCAAAGGTCTTGGCGATATCCAGAACCGTCGCCGGATCGTTGGACAATTGATCGAGCGAGAAATGCCCCGAGGCCATGTGCAATCTGGTTTTCGCCAGATGCGCTTTGAGTTCACCCACCAGTTTCGGGTTAGCATAAAGCGCACCATAACCCTCAACCTGCGCATAACCCGCCTTGGCCACCATCGCCAAAGTATCGACCAGCGGCGGGAAATTGCGCGAGCTATACAGTTGATAAGAAAATTTTGTCATGTTGCTCCTTCAGGCCCGTCAGGCCAGCCAAGTGTCATAGTCTGCCACAAGCAGATGCAGCGGTGGTTCATTCTCGGAAATCTTTGAAAACCGACCGACCGGATCAAAGAAAATATTGTCGGTCAGATCATCATTCACCGTCGAAACCTCGCCAATCAGCGTATCAGCCCCTTCGCCCCAAAAGGCGTGCCAGTCGCCGGGCATCAGGGTGACGCTTTCACCGGGATTCAGTGCCAGATGCGTGCCGGCCTTCAGCGTGCGCAGCCGCCCGTCGGTCGCCACCTGCATGTCGCTGTCGCGGTCGATGCCGCCATCGGACGAAGCGGCGAACAATTCGATCACCAGTTTGCCACCGCCGCGATTGATAATGTCCTCGGTCTTGAACACATGCCGGTGCAGTGGCGCCACTTGGTTCTTGCGCGATATCATGATCTTTTCCGCATAAAGCATCCCCATGCCCTTGATCAGGTTCGCCGCCTCACCGTTGCGCGTTGTGAACAGGAAAAGACCTAAGTCGGCAAATTTTTCCTGCCCATAATCGGTGATGTCCCAGCCCATCCGGTTGGCGTGGATCACGCCCGAGTCAGATTTGACGCGTGTCTTCATCTCTTCCGGTGTCCAATAGGCAAATGGCGGCAAAGCAAAGCCATGTTTGCGGATAAACGCATCGCTGTCGCGGATGATTTGGTTGACGTCGGAACGGTCCATTGAATGGCTCCTAATGCGAAGATGAATAAAGGTCGCGCAAGATCAGCCCTGCGGCGGCATCCTGCACCGACCCTGACTTGGGCGTAAACGTAATCGGCGCTGGCGTGCCGGGAAACAGCGTAAGACAATTGTTGCTGAAACGCCCCGGTACTTGCGCCTCTGCATTCACAAAAAGCGCCAGTTTGCCGGCTTGCAGTGTCAATTTCACCATCCCGCCGTCGATGCTTTTTTCAAGCTGAACATTGGGGTTTTCCAGCTTCAATTCCTTGTAAGGCACACTCGAAAAATGATCGCCGCCGCGCATTCCATTGGACGCCTGCCAAACATAGGCCAGTATCTGACCTGCTGGGATGTCATTTTCAGACAGTTCCAGCAATGTCACCGCCGCGTCGGGGCCAACGGCCATTTCTGCCTTGCCAATTTCATGGGTCAAACCCGCCATTTCGACCGCAAATATCGTCACTGAAACACGCACATTTTCCAGTGTATCGTTGACCGAACGGATCGCCAAAACCCCGTCTTTCCCCGGAATAACCGCGACGGTCACCGGCTCGAAAAACCGCTTGGCCATGTGATGCAGCGCTTTCCAGCCTCCGCCGTAATCAAGGCTCGACCAACTGGCCACCGGCCATGTGTCGTTCAACTGCCAATACAAGGCACCCATGCAATGCGGTTTCAGGCTGCGCCAATATTCGACCGCTGTTTTGATTGCCAATCCCTGCTGCACCTGGCTTAGGTAAACAAAATTCTCAAACCCGTTTGGAAACCGGAAATACCGGAACATGGTCTCGGCAATCCGCGCATTGCCGCCCTTGTTTTTCTGATGGCTCTCCATCACTGGTGAGGCGATGTTCATGTCTTCTTCATCGGCAAAAGTTCGGATCACATCGATCGAGGGATAAGATTGGAAGCCAAACTCCGAGCAAAACCGCGGCTTCACGTCGCGGTAATGATCAAAGTTTTTGCCTTCGTGCCAGACCGACCAGAAATGCATGTCGCCCGAAGTATCGTCGTGCCAGGTATCGCCAAAACTCATCGGCCCAGGCGAAGGGCTGGACGGCCACCAATTTGCCTGCGGTGCCGTCTGCTTCAGCGCCGTTTCCAGCGTCCGGTTCAATCGGTCATAGGCCACCAGATAGCGGTCGCGGTTGTTGCGGCTTTCTTCAAACCACGTCAGCGCCCCCAGCAATTCATTGTCACCACACCAAACCGCCATGCAGGCATGGTGATGCAGGCGAGCCACCTGTTCGCGCGCTTCAATGTCTACATCGGCCAGAAACTCCGGGGTCGCCGGATAAAGCGCGCAGGAAAACATGAAATCCTGCCAGACCATGATGCCCAGCTCATCGCACAAATCATAAAACCAATCGGCCTCGTAGCGCCCGCCGCCCCAAACACGGATCATGTTCATATTGGCATCGACCGCCGATTGCAGCAAATCACGGGTTTTTTCCGGGGTGATCCGACCGGCCAATGCATCCGCCGGTATCCAATTCGCGCCACGGCAGAATACGTCGCGCCCATTGACCCGAATTTTGAAACTTCGTCCGACCTCGTCCACTTCGGAAACCAGTTCCATCGCGCGCAAACCGATGCGCCGGTGCGCCGCCTGGTCACCGACCTTGATGGTCACTTCATACAGCGGCTGTTTGCCCGACCCGGCGGGCCACCAAAGGTCGGCCTGCGCAATTTGCAGCGTCGCATCGATCCGACCGACTTTGGTCCGGCCCTTGGCGACTTGCCCGCACAGGCTGACCACAAATTCGCCGCCGTCGCTTTCGGTTTCGGCCGAAACTCTAACCGTTACTTTTCCGGCGGAGTGAACTTGCTCGATCGAAACGCGCCCAATTTTACCAGGCACACGCGGCTGTATTACGATAGATCCAGTTACGCCAAACGGCATCAGCGCGATATTCCAATCCCAGCCAAAGTCGCATTGTGTTTTGCGCAGCATGTTGGCGTTCGGTATCGGGCAATTGCCGGCATGGAATGGCACAAAAAACGGCTGATTCTTTTGCCGCTTTGCCGCTTCGTTCACATTGGAGCGGAATAGTATCTCAATATCGTTTTCGCCCTCGCGCGCCACCGCAGACAGGTCGACTCGATAGGCGCGAAACTGGTTTTCGGCTTCCAAAACCAAAACACCATTCACCTTCACTTCGGCGACAGTATCCAAGCCGTCAATCTCCAGATCAACTGCCGTGTCCTTGAGTGTGAACTTGCGCGAAGCCACCCAATCACGCTCGGCAATCCAGCGCAAATCATACTCGTTGCGACCCCAATAAGGGTCGGGAATTGCCTTGGCTTCGAGCAGCGCGGTGACGGCATCGCCGGGAAGTGTCAGGGGCACTGAATAAGCCCCCTGCACATCGCGCAGGTTCCATTTGCCTGTTAGCGCCGTCACTTTATTTCCTTACATCCGCTCTTCGCTGTCGCGTTGGAAAAGCGAGGCCCGACCTGGATCGAAGCCGATTTTCAGTCTTTGACCGTTTGAAACCGCCATTGCGCCATCAACCAGCAAGCGGAACTGATTTCCCGCCAGCTTGGCCCAGACCAATGTGTCTGCACCCATCGGTTCGACAATCTCGACTTCGACTTCGGTTTGATACCCGTGTTTTTTGGCCTCATCGCCGGTGAAAACATGCTCGGGTCGAATTCCAAACCAAGCGTCGCCACTACGGGCACCTCGTGCTGCAAAATCGTATCCTGCCAAAGTTATGTCGATGCCGCTGGCGACAAAGCGATCACCCTCAACCCTGCCATCAAGAAAATTCATCGACGGCGAGCCGATGAAATCGGCGACATATTTGTTTACTGGCTTGGAGTATATTTCTTGCGGGCTGGCGAATTGCAGGATCAGGCCACCCTTCATGATCGCGATGCGGTCGGCCAGGGTCATCGCTTCAACCTGATCATGCGTGACATAAATCATCGTATTGTCGAGTTGCTGGTGCAGACGTTTGATTTCTACCCGCAAGTCCGTGCGCAATTTGGCGTCGAGGTTCGACAATGGTTCGTCAAACAAAAACACCTCGACGTCGCGCACCAAGGCACGCCCGATTGCCACCCGCTGCCGCTGGCCACCTGAAAGCGCCGCTGGTTTGCGGTCCAGCAGCGGTTGAATTTGCAAGATTTCCGCCGCCCGCGCGATGCGTTTTTCGATTTCGGCGCTGGGCAGTCTTTGGTTCTTCAGACCGAACGACAAATTCCCTTTTACGGTCATCTGCGGGTATAGAGCGTAGGACTGGAACACCATGCCGATGCCGCGATCCTTTGGTTCGGACCAGGTTACATTCTTGTCTTTGATCCAAATTTCGCCGTCGGTCACGTCCAGCAAACCGGCGATGCAGTTGAGCAAAGTCGACTTGCCGCAACCCGATGAACCCAAAAGCACGATGAACTCGCCCTGTTCGATGTTCATATTCAGCGTCCGAAGGACCGGTACTGCGCCAAAGTTCAGCGTCAGATCTTTTACAGAAATTGAAGTGACCATAAGGTATTCCTCAGCCTTTCACGGCGCCGGCAGCAATGCCGCGAACGAAAAGTTTTCCAGACAAAAAGTAAACGACCAACGGGACCAGACCGGTTATGATCGTCGCCGCCATGTTGACGTTGTAGTCCTTGGTGCCTTGCACCGAGTTGACGATGTTATTCAACTGCACCGTCATCGGATAACTTTCCGGCTTGGTATAGATCACCCCAAACAGGAAGTCGTTCCAGATACCTGTCACCTGCAAAATGATTGCCACGGTGAATATCGGCAGTGACATCGGCATCATGATCTTGAAGTAGATGCCCCAGAACCCCGCCCCATCCACCCGCGCCGCTTTGAACAGCTCTTGGGGGATCGAGGTGAAGTAGTTCCTGAACAGCAACGTCAGGAAAGGCATGCCAAAGATCGTGTGCACAATGACAAGGCCCCAGACCGTACCATACAGCGGCACTTTTCCGCCGCCAAATATGTTGCTGACCCACGTCATCCCGTCGCCGGTATATTTCAGGCCCAAAACGATGGGATAGATCATTACCTGATAGGGAATGAACGAGCCAAAGATCAAGATGGTGAAAAAGATCGTCGCGCCCTTGAACGGCCAGTTCGCCAGGGCGTAACCATTAACCGACGCGATGGCGATGGAGACAATCACAGACGGCACGGTGATCCAGACCGAATTCCAGAAACCGCGCGACAGGCCATCACAATTCAGGCCGGTGCACCGGGTCCAGAATGCTTCGTACCAGTAGGCGAATGTCGGGTTCTGCGGCAAAGCAAAGATATTGCCGCTGCGGATCTGGTCCATGCTTTTCAGCGATGTGACGATCATTATGTACATCGGCGTAAGGTAGTACAGGGCAACGATTATCAGAGTGCCATACACAAAGATGTTTCGCGCCGAGAAAATCGGGCGGGGCTTTGGCCCTCGCGGAACGGCGGCCGCTCGAACCCTTGCGGTATCTGGCAAGTCCAGTGCGATATCAGCCATTTTGCTTGCGCCCCCCGAATTCCAGATAGGCCCAAGGGATCAGGATAACTAATACCGCAAGCAGCATCATGGTCGAGGCGGCAAAGCCCTGCCCCAAATTCTGGCCTTGGAACATGTATTTATAGACATACATCGCGGGCACCTGCGATGCCGTTCCCGGACCGCCGGAAGTCTGTGCGACCACGAGGTCATAAACCCGCAAAATGCCGCTGGAGACCAGCACAATAGTGGTAATGAAAACCGGGCGCATCATTGGAATGACGATGCGGATATAGGTTTTCCACATCGGAATGCCGTCAATGCGTGCGGCCTTCCAGATGTCCTCATCGATGCCACGCAATCCCGCCAGCATCAGACACATGACCAGACCGGTGCCGTGCCAAAGACCGGCGATGCAAATACCGATCATCACCACATCAGGGTTGAACAGTGGGTCAAAAGTGAAACTTTCCCAGCCGAAATTTCTGACGATTTTTTCAAATCCAAAACTCGGGTTCAGCAACCACTGCCAAACCAGCCCGGTCACGATAAACGACAGGGCAAATGGATAAAGCATGATTGTTCTGAATGTATTTTCGAAACGGATTTTCTGGTCCAACAAGGCGGCCAGAATAAAACCCAGCACCAACTGAAATGTCATGATGATGACGGCAAAAATGAGTAGATTCTCAATCGCGGTCCACCAGATGCCGTTTTTAGCGGCCCAAAGGCGTTCGTATTGATCCAGACCGACGAATTCTGTTCTTGGTAACGTCCGCGACGACGTAAAGGAATACATCACCGTCCAGCCAGTCGCGCCAATAAACACCAGCAACGCCGTTAGCACCATCGGAATCGCCGCAATCTTGGCACTCGCGTTCTTGAAAAACAGCCTTTGAATAAAGCTGGGTCGCGCTGATCGCGCCATTGCAGACCTCCCAATCCCTAAACGGCGCGCAGGCACCGATCATCTTGTCGAATTATCACCTCGACTTTAGACGATTTAGTAAAAGAAGCTACCGGCCCGGTTCAATGGGCCGGTAGCGATATCTCTGATAAAATCAGTCAGCCGAAGCGATGATTTCGACATAACGGCCTTGATAGTCAGCCGCTGTAATCGTCGTATCGTTCCAGAACTCAACAGCAAGGTCGTCAAGCTGAGTGATCGTGTCTTGCGACAGCGACTGGTTGTTACCCGGAAGGATGTTGCCAGCAGCCAAGATCGCGAGGCCTTTTTTCATGCAGTCGTTCGCGGTAGCCATATCAATGTCACCCCGGATCGGCAGCGAGCCTTTCTTGAGGTTGAACGCAACCTGAACTTCTTTGGAAACCAGCAACGAAGCCATGCGCAGCTGTGCTGCGGTAACTTCAGGATCAGCATTGACAGGGAAGTAGAAAGCGTCACCACCGGTCGAGATGATGTCGTTCACGCCAAGACCCGGCAAGCAGGTATAGTCGGTGCCTGCAACCTGGCCAGCGACCTGGAATTCGCCTTGCGCCCAGTCACCCATGATCTGGCCGCCGGCAGCGCCCGTGATCACGAGGTTTGTTGCTTGGTTCCAGTCGTTGACGTTGGAGCCGACCGACAACAGACGTGCGTTGGCAGCAGCCTCAAACACCGCAGTCGCTTCTGGTGAAGCAGCAGCTTCAGCAGATTTGTCTACGTTGATTTTCGACCACAGGTCCGGGCCGCCGATAGCAACCATCAGAACACCAATTGCGCCCGAAGACTGCCAGGATTGTTGACCCATTGCCAACGGAATCTTGCCAGCGGCTTTCAGAGCATCGGCATCAGCCACGAACTCGTCCCAATTTGCAGGAACAGGCACGCCAGCGTCGGCGAATGCTTTGTTCGACAACCAGATCCACTGCCACGAGTGGATATTGACCGGCGCACAATAGACTTTGCCGTCAACCGTGCAGGCGTCAAGCAAATCAACCGGATGGATGATGTCGCGCCAACCTTCAGCTTCGGCAACCGAAGTCAGGTCTTGCAACAGGCCAGCGGTGATCAGTTCTTCTGCTTCACGACCGTGGTTGAGTTGAGTTGCGCCCATCGGGTCACCGCCCAGAATACGGCTGATGATGATGGGACGAGCAACGCCGCCGGAACCAGCAATCGCACCGTCAACCCAATGGTCGCCGGATGCATCAACCGCCTTTGCAAATTCGGCCACCGCAGCGGCTTCGCCGCCGGATGTCCACCAGTGGGTAACTTCCAGATCAACGGCGTTGGCGGCTGACATGGGCAGTGCTACGGTAGCTGCCAATACGGCAGCCACAGAACGGAATTTCATTGAGCTTCTCCCTAGCTATATCGTTATAGCGCCGAACGCTAATTCAGGGTTTCCGAAAATGCAACACTTGAATCATCTGCGGAAATTCAAAACTGAATGCGCAGGCTGTGCCGAAAAAAATATGCACTGCACCTGCGAACGAACCTCTGTTGCAGTGCAATATATTGCATTAATTCAATGTGTTACATTCGTTGGGCTGGATTCATCCGCGCCAATTTTGGCTGTGTAGAGCACGCAATCGTTTTGAACGTCGGATGCCCCATTTTTCCGAAACGTTTGCAAGAAACTAAATCCTGTAACGTTGCAGTATTTTCTTTCGATACGCCGCCGTTTATGCCAGCGTTGCAGAATCAAAAGCAACGGCCGGGCGCGACAATGGCGATGATGGAACAAGACAGCCAAAATGGCCCGGCGGGCGCGGAAAGTCAACGCGCGCCGCGCCCGACGCTGAAAACCATTGCCTATATGACCGGCCTTGGCATCACCACCGTGTCGCGGGCGCTGAATGACGCGCCAGATATTGGCGCCGATACCAAAAAACGCGTCAGATTGGTTGCCGAACAAATCGGCTACCGCCCTAACCGGGCCGGTGTTCGCCTGCGCACCGGCAAGACCAACGTTATCAGCCTGATCCTCAGCCTCGACGACGAGGTGCTGGGGCTGACCTCGCAAATGGTGCTGGGCGTTTCCGAGGCGCTGGCCCATACGGGCTACCACCTGATCGTTACGCCCTATGACCGCTCAAAAGACCCGCTCGACCCGGTACGTTATCTTGTTGAGACCGGTTCCGCCGACGGCATCATCCTGTCGGATACCCGGGAAAACGACCCAAGGGTACAGTACCTGCTCCACCACAACATTCCAGTGGCAACCCACGGCCGCACTGGGCTTGGCGCGGTGCATCCCTATTTCGATTTCGATAACGAGACCTTTGCCCGCAAAGGCGTGGAATTGCTGCATGCTCGAGGCCGCCGCCAAATTGCGTTGATTGCGCCGTCGCCGAATTATTTCTACGCCCATCACATGACCAAAGGTTTTGCCGAAGCGATGGAACGGCTCGATCTGCTGGAAATTCCGATCCGTTCCGTCCATACCGGCGACCCTTATGGCGTGATCCAGACCGAAATCGAGCGTGCCATGCGTTCGCGGCACCGGCCCGACGGCATCTTGTGCGGTTCCGTTGGCACCGCGCTGATCGCCGCCGTCGCCATCGAGGCTGCGGGTTACAAAACCGGTGCCGATGTCGACCTGGTAACCAAACACTCCGCCGAACTGATGCGCCAGATTCGACCCGAGATATTTGTCATCAACGAGGATTTCCGCCAGGCCGGCAATTTTCTCGCTCGCGCACTGATCGAAACCATCGCGGGTAAAAGTGCCGCTGAACTGCAGTTCCTCGACGTGCCGGAATAGCGGCTTTCAGCCGCGTTCCAGCACCACGTGCAAAGCGCGTTCGCTGGTAACGTGCCGCGTGACGCGCCAGCCCAGTGCAGGCAAGTCGATGCCCGTGAACAATGCCTCGCCGCGACCAAGCAGCACGGGCGACAGCGCCAGATGCATTTCGTCGATCTGGCCCGCAAGCAGATATTGCCGGATCGTCGCTGCGCCGCCGCCCAGCCGCACATCCCTGTCGCCCGCCGCCGCGCGGGCCAGCGCCAGCGCCTCCGCGATGCCTTCAGTGACAAAATGAAACGTGGTGCCGCCATCCATGACCAGCGGTTCGCGGGCATGATTGGTCAGTACGAAAACCGGCACATGATAGGGCGGATTGTCACCCCACCAGCCCTTCCATTGCAGATCGGGCCAAGGCCCGCGCACTGGCCCAAACATGTTGCGGCCCAGAATCCAAGCCCCGATCCCTTCCATGCTCGCCTTGGCGAAATCGTCATCGACACCGGTCTCGCCGCCGGTCTCGCCGAACATCGGCCGAAACGTGCGGGTCATCCGCAGCCACGGGTGCAGATCCTCGCCGCCGATGCCCAGCGGGCTGTCGCGGCTCTGATCGGGGCCAGCGCCGAAGCCGTCCAGCGAAACCGTGAACGCCCTGACGCACAGTCGTGACATGTTCCTACTCCGCTGCCTTGGCATAGTCCTCCAGCGGAGGACAGGTGCAGATCAGGTTACGGTCCCCAAAGGCATTGTCAATGCGATTGACCGGTGCCCAATATTTGTCGACCCGGAACGCCCCCGGCGGAAAGCAGGCCTGCTCGCGGCTGTAGGGCCGGTCCCAGACGCCGACCAGGTCCTCGACCGTGTGCGGCGCGTTCTTCAATGGGTTGTTGTCGCGATCGACGCGGCCTTCCTCAATGTCGCGCGCCTCCTCGCGAATCGCCAGCATCGCCGTGCAGAACCGGTCAATTTCCGCCTTGGTTTCGCTCTCGGTAGGTTCAACCATCAGGGTTCCCGCCACCGGCCAGCTCTTGGTCGGGGCGTGAAAGCCGCAATCCATCAACCGCTTGGCGATATCGTCGACGCTGACCCCGGCCAAGGTCAGCAGCGGCCGGGTATCCAGAATGCACTCGTGCGCAACCCGGCCATTCTTGTTTTTATACAACACCGGAAACGCCGCATCCAAACGGCGCGCGATGTAGTTGGCGTTCAAAATCGCCACCCGCGTCGCCTGCGTCAGCCCGGCCCCACCCATCATCAGGCAATAAGCCCAACTTATCGGCAACAGCGAGGGCGAGCCGAAAGGTGCCGCCGAAACTGCTCCAGAACCGGCCCCAGGCAAAAACGGTGCCAGATGCGCCTTCACCCCGATCGGCCCCATCCCCGGCCCGCCGCCACCGTGGGGAATGCAGAAGGTCTTGTGCAGGTTCAGATGGCTCACATCGCCGCCGATGGCCCCCGGCTGCACCAGCCCGACCATAGCGTTCATGTTGGCCCCGTCGATATAGACTTGGCCCCCGTGCTGGTGCGTGATCGCGCAGACCTCGGTCACCGTCTCCTCAAACACCCCATGGGTCGAGGGATAGGTGATCATACAGGCGGCCAACCGCGCCGAATGCGCCTCTGCCTTGGTGCGGAAATCATCCAGATCAATGTCGCCGTTGTCACGCGAAGCGACAATAAGAACCTCTAGCCCTGCCATTTGTGCCGATGCCGGATTGGTGCCATGCGCTGAAACCGGAATCAAACAGACGTCGCGGTGCCCCTGTCCATGCGCTTTTTGGTAAGCACGAATGGTTAACAGCCCGGCATATTCGCCCTGCGCCCCTGAATTGGGCTGCATCGAGATCGCATCGTAACCCGTGACTTGGCACAGCTTCGCTGACAAATCGGCGATCACTTCGCCGTAACCTTCCACCTGATCTTCCGGCGCGAACGGATGGACATGGCTGAACTCAGGCCAGGTCACGGGGATCATCTCGGACGTGGCGTTCAACTTCATCGTGCACGACCCCAGCGGGATCATTGCCCGATCCAGCGCCAAGTCGCGGTCGGCAAGACGACGCATATACCGTGTCATTTCCGATTCCGCCCGGTTCATGTGGAAAATAGGGTGGGTCAAGTATTCGTCTTCGCGCAGCAATGCTTTGGGTAGCCGATATTCGTGGTGCAAGTCGTTGTCCGGTTCGGTCCGTCCAAACGCCCGCCAGACCGACTCGATCGTGCCGCGCCGAGTGCGTTCGTCGACCGAAAACCCGACCCTGTCGGAGCCAACTTTGCGCAGATTTACCCCATTCTCGACAGCTTCATGCAGGATAACGGATTGCAAAGCCCCAACGCTGACCGTGACGGTATCGAAAAATTCTTTCGGTTCGACCGCAAACCCCTGCGCCTCCAGCCCGCGCACCAACCGCACGGTCTTGCGATGTATCCGCTGCGCAATCGCCTTCAGACCCTCCGGCCCGTGAAACACTGCATACATCGAGGCCATCACTGCCAGCAAAGCTTGCGCCGTGCAGACGTTGGACGTCGCTTTCTCGCGCCGGATATGCTGCTCGCGCGTTTGCAGGCTCAAACGGTAGGCACGATTGCCCCTCGCATCTATCGACACCCCCACGATCCGCCCCGGCATTGCCCGTTTATAAGCGTCCCGCGTCGCCAGATAGGCGGCATGCGGCCCGCCAAAGCCCATCGGCACACCAAATCTTTGCGTCGATCCCACGGCAATATCCGCGCCCATCGCACCCGGTGATTTCAGCAAGGTCAGCGCCAGTGGATCTGCCGCGATCACCGCGACCGCATTGCTTGCGTGCAGCGCAGCAATTGCCGGTACGAAATCTTCGATGACTCCAAAAGTCCCTGGATACTGGAATATGGCCGCAAAAACTTTGGCGGCATCCAGCGACGCCACCGACCCAACCAGCACCTCAATCCCCAACGGTTCCGCCCGGGTGCGGACCACGGCAATCGTCTGTTGGTGACAATTCTCGTCAACGAAAAACGCCGTCGCCTTCGACTTGGCCACCCGTTGCGACATCGTCATTGCTTCGGCCCCCGCCGTCGCTTCGTCGAGCAACGAGGCGTTTGCCACATCCAAACCGGTCAAATCACTGATCATGGTTTGGAAGTTCAGCAGCGCTTCCAAACGCCCCTGCGCGATCTCCGGCTGATACGGCGTATAGGCGGTGTACCACGCGGGATTTTCCAGGATATTCCGCTGAATAACCGGCGGCGTTACCGTGCCGTAATAGCCTTGCCCGATCAGCGACGTCACCGGCTTGTTCCGTTCCGCCACTTTGCGCATTCGATACAGCGCTTCCTGCTCGGACAATGCTTTGCCCCAATCCAATGGCGTTTTCTGCCGGATCGACGCAGGAATCGTTTCGGCAATCAAATCGTCCAAACTGGCCGCGCCGACCACTTTCAACATCTCGCCAATTTCGCTTGGCGACGGACCAATATGCCGCCGGTTGGCAAAATCGTACGGCAGATAGTCGGTCAGTTTGAAGGTCATGCAATCAGGTCCAAATACTCTGCCTCATCCAGCAATTCGTCATAAGCTGCCCAATCGGAAACGGTCATCTTGAAGAACCATCCGTTGCCCTGTGCATCTTCGCTGACCATCGCCGGATTGCTGACGACAGCTTCGTTGACCTCAACGATCTTGCCATCCAGCGGCGCCAGAATATCCGAAGCCGCCTTGACCGATTCAATTGTTACCACATGGTCATCCTTGACGACCGCAGTATCAATCTCGGGCAATTCGACGAAAACCAGGTCGCCCAATTCGCTTGCGGCGTGCTCGGTGATCCCGACAATCACAAGGTCGCCCTCGCGTAGTAACCATTCATGTTCTTCGGTGAATTTCATTTTGCTACCTCAGTTTCGTTTGTATCCCGGCGTGATAAACGGCATCTGCGAAATGCGCATTGGCAGGCGCTTGCCGCGCACATCGGCAAACAGGCGCGTGCCAATCTCCGACATGGCGCCCGGCACGTATCCCATGGCAAGCGGCGCATTCAGGCTTGGGCCAAACCCACCCGATGTAACCTCGCCCACCGCTGTCGGTGCATCTTCGGTGGCATAGATCAGCGTGCCTTCGCGCACCGGCGCACGCCCTTCGGGCAATAAGCCAATGCGGTGCATCGCGGCACCATGTTCCAATTGGCGCAAGACTACATCTGCTCCCGGAAATCCGCCAGCGCGCGCGCCACCATTGCGCCGCGACTTTTGAATTGCCCATTCCAGCCCGGCTTCTATCGGGTTGGTTTCCGTATCCAGATCGTGGCCATACAAACAGAGGCCTGCTTCCAGCCGCAACGAATCGCGCGCACCCAAACCAATGGGTTGAGCCGTGGAATCTGCCAGTATTTTTCTGGACACCGCGACGGCTTGGCCGGAAGGAACCGAAATTTCGAACCCATCTTCGCCCGAATAGCCGGAGCGGGAAATAATCGCGTCTACCGCGCCAATCTTGGTACGCTGCACGTCCATGAATTTCATGTCGCCAACCGCAGCGCCTATCCTGGCCAACACGCTTTCCGCCATCGGACCCTGCAATGCCAGCAACGCCCGATCAGTCAATTCCGTCACCACACAATCAGCGCTTAGGTGCATCCGCATATGGGCAATGTCTGCGACTTTGCACCCTGCATTGACGACGACAAAATATGCATCCCCGAGATTGGCAATCATCAAATCGTCCAGAATTCCACCAGCGTCATTGGTGAACAAAGCATATCGCTGTCGCCCCGGTTTCAGCGCCAAAACATCGACCGGCACCAAGTTTTCCAGAGCCAAGGCCGCGTCTTCCATCCGCCCTGAAACCGGCGTGACCGTCACCTGCCCCATGTGGGATACGTCAAACAACCCCGCAGCGGCACGTGTATGTAAATGCTCCTTCAACACGCCCATCGGGTATTGAACAGGCATGGAATAGCCCGCGAACGGCACCATTTTAGCGGCCAATTCGCGGTGCAAATCATACAGCGGTGTCTGCAATTCGACTTCGCTCAATCTTTCCCCCGCGCGGTCCATGACCATCGTTTCGGCGCTGCCATCACGTTAGGCACCTGCAAAAATTCATTCAAGCGGTTTCCGCCGCTGCATTTCAAAGTTTTACCGTTTGATAAAATAAGTGACATATGGCAAAGTTTGACAAACCAACGATGCGATGGGAGAGGCCAATGCCAGCCGATGCATTCACACCCGGTCTTGCTGCGCGCAGGCTTGATGCCACGACGATCCACGCGAATTTTGCCGACCTGCACCCACCACTGAATGCGCATGAGGCGCTGGTCGCTTCCGACCGGTGTTATTTCTGCTACGACGCGCCGTGCATCACCGCCTGCCCCACTTCCATCGACATCCCGCTGTTCATCCGCCAAATCGCCACCGGCACGCCGGAAGCAGCGGCAAAAACCATCCTGTCGCAAAACATCCTTGGTGGCATGTGCGCCCGCGTCTGCCCGACCGAAACCCTGTGTGAGGAGGCCTGCGTGCGCGAAAAGGCCGAAGGCAAGCCGGTCGAGATCGGTCGCCTGCAACGCTTTGCCACCGACAAGATCATGGCCAAGCCGCATCCTTTTTCCCGCGCGAAACCGACCGGCAAGAAGGTCGCTGTCGTCGGTGCCGGGCCAGCGGGCCTTGCCTGTGCGCATCGATTGGCGATGAAAGGGCACGACGTTGATCTCTACGACGCCAAACCTAAAGCAGGTGGCCTGAACGAATACGGGATCGCCGCCTACAAATCCGTCGATAATTTTGCCAAAAAAGAGGTCGATTGGTTGCTCAAGATCGGCGGTATTACCCCCCATTTCAGCCAAAAACTGGGCACCGATTTGGCACTTTCCGACCTGCAAAAGTCTCACGACGCAGTATTCCTTGGCATCGGCCTTGGCGGCGTCAACACCTTGCGCACTGATGGCGAAGACAAAAAAGGCGTCCGCAACGCCGTCGATTTCATTGCTGAGTTGCGGCAATCCACCGACTTTGCGGAACTCCCAATCGGTCGCAACGTCGTCGTCATCGGCGGCGGCATGACGGCAATTGACGCCGCCGTGCAATCGAAACTGCTCGGCGCGCAAGACGTAACCATCGTTTACCGCCGCAGCCAAGACGCGATGAGCGCCTCGCCCTATG
>JANMOK010000410.1:0-1557 GCA_031369165.1 Paracoccaceae bacterium | reverse complement strand
GAAAAATACGACGTCGCGGGTCGAGCATGAGGCGACGACCAGCAAGGTCGACGATGACCAGTTGTTCTATTGCCGCTCGCGCGGGATGGACGAGGAAGAAGCGGTGGCCTTGGTAGTCAACGGTTTCTGCCGCGAGGTGCTGCAAGCGCTGCCGATGGAATTCGCTATGGAAGCGCAGAAGCTGGTGGCGATAAGTTTGGAGGGCAGTGTTGGGTGAGAGGCCTCATCCGGCGCGTTCGCGCCACCTTCTCCATGAAATGGAGAAGGGTAGCAGCGCCCGATTTCCCCTCTCCACTAGTGGAGAGGGTGCCCCGAAGGGGCGGGTGAGGGTTTGAAATGAAACGGAACAATAATGCTTGAAATCAATAACCTGTACGTCGAACTTGAAGAGGGCGGCAAGCCGATTCTGAAGGGTGTCGACCTGAAGGTCGATGCCGGGTCGGTGCATGCGGTGATGGGGCCGAACGGGTCCGGGAAATCGACCTTGTCCTATGTGCTGGCCGGGCGGGACGGATACAAAGTGACTGAAGGGTCGGCGTCGTTGTTAGGCTTGGATTTGCTGGACCTTGAACCCGAACAACGCGCTGCCGCCGGGTTGTTCCTGGCGTTTCAGTATCCGGTCGAAATCCCCGGCGTCGGCAACATGACGTTCCTGCGCACCGCATTGAATGCGCAACGAAAGGCGCGCGGCGAGGATGAACTGAACGCGGCGGATTTCCTGAAATTCGTTCGCGAAAAGGCCAAGGCGCTGAAGATTGACGCCGATATGCTGAAACGCCACGTCAATGTCGGCTTTTCCGGCGGCGAAAAGAAGCGCAACGAAATCCTGCAAATGTCTGTTCTTGAACCGAAAATGTGCATTCTGGACGAAACCGACAGCGGGCTGGATGTCGATGCGATGAAACTGGTCGCCGACGGGGTCAACGCCCTGCGTGACAAGGGCCGCGCGTTTCTCGTGATCACCCATTATCAACGTCTGCTCGACCACATAAGACCTGACGTGGTGCATATCATGGCCGATGGACGGATTGTCAAATCCGGTGGGCCGGAACTGGCACTGGAAGTCGAGAACAACGGCTATGCCGATCTGCTGAGCGAGGTCGCGTAAGTGGCTGTTCTGGCACTGAAATCCGATTTGGCGGAAGGCTTGATTGCGGCTTGGCCGGAGCCGAAGGGTGAGGCCGCTTGGGCGCGGGATACTCGGGGCAAGGCATTGGCACGATTGCGGCAGCAAGGCCTGCCAATCAAGCGCGATGAATATTGGCGCTTTACCGATCCGGGCAGCTTCACGCAGATTGAAGTGCCAGAAGCCAGCGATTTCCGCACTGACAAAAAGCCGCCGTTTCACAAAATTGACTCGGTTCGCGCGGTGTTTGTCGATGGGGTTTACAAACCTGAACTGTCGGATGATTTATCCGCCGTCGGGTTTGAGATAGAGACGCTGACCAATGCATTGGCCAAAGACATCCATTGGGCCAAGGCGCTGTTTGGCCAGTTGGAAGCCAAGGGGCAAAACCCGGTGCCGCGGCCTTTGGCGGTGTTGAATACCGCCAAAGC
>JANMOK010000167.1:0-3109 GCA_031369165.1 Paracoccaceae bacterium | reverse complement strand
TGGTGGTAGTGGTCGATCACATCGTCGCCAAAGGCGGTGCGCAACATTTTGGATTTGGTCATCGCTTCGGCAGCGGCGCGCAGGGTGCGGGGGACTTCGCGGACTTTTTTGGCGTGATAGGCATCGCCGACGAAAGCGGGTTCGAGTTTCATCTTTTTCTCGATGCCGTCCAGACCTGCCGCCAATTGCGCTGCCATCGCCAGATAGGGGTTGAGGTCGGAGCCGCCAACGCGGCATTCGATGCGCACGGCCTTGGTATCAGCCCCGCAAACGCGGTAACCAGCCGTGCGATTGTCGGCGGACCAAACGGCCTTGGTGGGGGCAAACAGCCCCTCTGTGAAGCGTTTGTAGGAGTTGATGTAGGGTGCCAGAAACCACGTCACGTCCGTGGCGTGGTGCAACAGGCCCGCCACGTAATGGCGCATCAGTTCGGACATGCCGTGTTCGGCACCTTTATCGAGGAACAGCGGGGTCTTGCCGTCTTTGGACCACAGAGATTGGTGGATATGCGAGGAGGATCCAGCGGCTTCGGTTTTGTATTTGGCCATGAAAGTGACCGAGCGGCCTTGCGACCAGGCAATTTCCTTGGTGGCGCTTTTAACGATGACGTGCATATCGGCGGTAGTCAGCGCCTCGTCATATTTGATGTTGATTTCTTCTTGCCCGGCATAAGCCTCGCCCTTGGAATTTTCGACTGGAATACCCGCGTCGGCCAGACCGTTGCGCAGGGCACGCATGACGCCCTCTTCGCGGGTCGTCAGGACGATGTTATAGTCGGCGTTGAACGGGCTGAGGGTTTTGAGGTTGCGATAACCGGCGGCAAGATTGTCTTCGTAAGTGTCTTTGAACAGGTAGAATTCCAGTTCGGTCGCCATCATCGCCTTCATGCCCATGCCATCGAGGCGGGCAAGCTGCTTTTTCAGCATCGTTCGCGGGGCGTGGGCAATTTCGTGGCTGTGATGATCCAGCGTATCGCATTGGACCAGCGCCGACTTTTCCAGCCAAGGCGCGCGGCGCAGCGTCGAGAGGTCGGGCTTCATGGTGTAATCGCCGTAACCAGCCGCCCATGAGGTGGATTTGTAACCTTGAACCGTTTCCATTTCGAGATCGGTAGCCAACAGATAATTGCAGCCGTGGGTTTCGGCGTAGCCGCTTTCGCAAAAGTGTCTTGCATGAAAGCGTTTGCCCATCATGCGGCCCTGCATATCGACCTGGTAGGCGATGACAGTGTCGATCTTGCCAACGGCGACTTCGGCTTTGAGATCATCGAAGGAATAGGATTGGGTCATGGTTTTGGCACCTGAGTTGAGAATTTCGGTCGGAAGATCGTCGAGCCGGAATCAGGTAAAGGGTTCGGGAAACGAACCGGCAAAGCCCTTTGTGGGGCTTGGGCTGTGGTTTAATCGGGCGGTCATCACTTCTTCCCGGCGAGGTTGGAGCGGTGCAGCCAACCTTCGTTTCGTTGCGGGGTAGGATTTGCGGAAATGGTTGTGGAGTCAATGGGGGATGGCGAAAGCTAAAGTAAGCGAACCTGAAGTGGCCGCCACTGGGCGTAGAAATCTATGGGAAAACCAAGCAGCGCAGTAACTTGGCATTGCAAATTACGCAATGACTGCTTGCGAAGTCTTAAGGCCCACCTTACCGCGAACTGAAAGACTGATTACTGGCACAGTCCAACTGTTCACCAGTCACTTTCCATCGACCAGTCGCATTTTTGGCCAATCAAATATCAGTTTCGTAAAAAAAAACAGTCCCGAAAGGAACATGAAAAAAGGCATTGTCCAAGACAGGACTGCGGCACCTGATCGCGCGGGATCTACGTGGAAATAAACATAGGAAAACGCAACAAAAGCCACCAAAAAAACTGCCGACGGACCCATTTTGGCAATTGCATCTGCAAAAGCGGCGAAAGATTTCAATTAGGCAACATCCTCAAACTTCGCCGCCGCCGGGTTGGCAAATTGCGCCTGGCGGTTCGAAAAAACGTTTTTCCGGTAGGCTGATCCAAAACCAATCCAAAAACCTCCGCCCATAACTGACAATGTCCATGCCCAGTTTGATTCCGTGGCAACCGCCCAAACCAAGAAAACCGCAAAGAACGCGAAGCCCGCAAAGGCAAAATATTTCAGGCGAATAACGCCCAAAGTAGGGCGTTCCGTGAGAACCACAGGAGTGCTCGGAATTGCATGCCAGTCAGAGTAGTATGTCATTTTGCTTCCTCCTTTTTCTCTTCAATCAAAAACTTCATGACAAACCCACAGTTTGTACAATTGAAAAATCGAACAGGGAGATAAAGTTGCTGATGTTGCACTGCGTTCATTCCAACTATAACGTGGCGAAAGCCACGTTTTGACGCATCATCTTCAGGTGCCGTTGTCCCGAAGTCCGTACCAGAGCACACCGGGCACCGGAGGCTGATATTTCTCCCATCCGCAGCGGTGAATTTTACGTCGTGCGACGGAGTAGTGGAAGTGTGACTGCTCAACTACACCTCGCCATGTTCATTCAGTATAACGTTTGACACTAGAACCATCGAACGCTTTCGAAGCTGAACTCTTAACCGAACGTGATGCTTCCGCGTTTTCGTGACGTGGCCGCTACTTTCCGGAATCCTACACGAATAACATTCAATTGGTAGCCGAAAATCTTGTTCGCAAGTGGACGGGCACCCCAAATGCGAACAATTTGAACTCACAACGACTCGCGAAAACAATCTCTGACTGGCTTTCGCACAACCTAGGCGCGAAAATTATCACCAAGTCGTTAATTTTGGCTGTTCGTTTGATCTTTTCTCAATCGCCGTTCAATGAATCGGCGCGATCAAATCCAGCACGTCTATTGCCGCTTCCTGCATCGCCTCTTTGTCTTGGCTGCGGATGACGATGTTGGTGCCAAAGGCGCCGTCGCGGACGAAAGGGTAGGAGCCGATGGTGACGTCGGGGTGGTCTTCGGTGATTTGGCCCAGGCGTTCGGCAATGTCGCCTTCGCGCCGGTCGAGGCGGATGGAGGTGGACAGCAGGGGTTTGCCGCCGGTGAGGGTTGGGATGACGCCTGCGAGCATTGCTTCGAAGATATAAGGCACCCCGGCCATGACATGGACGTTGCCGAT
>JANMOK010000405.1:0-10236 GCA_031369165.1 Paracoccaceae bacterium | reverse complement strand
TTGCGCCACGCGCGCCAAAACCGAGGTGATCGCAACCGCTATCCGCGACATTGGCATCCATGCCCTGCCCTATCACGCGGGCCTTGATCCCGAAGTGCGGCGCGACGCCGAGATGCGCTTCCAGCGCGACGACGGGCTGGTGATGGTGGCAACGATTGCTTTTGGCATGGGCGTAGACAAACCGGACATTCGCTACGTTCTGCACGCCGACCTGCCCAAAAGTGTCGAGTCTTACTGGCAGGAGGTTGGCCGCGCTGGCCGTGATAGCGCGCCTGCCGATGCAATGACCTTGTTTGGGGCGGAAGATATTCGGCTGCGCCGCAGTCAAATCGACGAAGGACTGGCGCCCATCGAACGCAAAAACGCCGATCACCAACGCCTGAATGCGTTGCTGGGCTTGGCCGAGGCATTGGATTGCCGTCGCAAGACGCTGCTTGGATATTTCGGCGAAACCCCGGAAGACAACTGCGGCAATTGCGACCTTTGCGCCGAAAAACCGGTGCGTTTCGATGCAACTGAGGCAGCTCGCAAAGCCTTGTCTGCGGTTCTGCGCACCGGCGAATATTTCGGCCAGGAACATCTGATCGATGTCTTGCTGGGCAAACTCACCGCCAAAGTCAATGCCCGCCATCACGACGCCTTGCCGACATTTGGCACCGGCAAGGAGTTTGCCCGCGCGCAATGGCAGGCAATTTTCCGGCAGATGCTGGCCCGCGACCTGCTGCGTCCCGATCCGGAACGGCAGGGCGGATTGCGGATGACCGAAAACGCCCGTCCGCTGCTGCGGGGTGAAACCACCCTGGCGCTGCGATTGGACCGCCTGGACGCCAAACCTGCGCGCCAGGTGCGCGAGCTGGTTCCCGAGGCAGATGAGCCGCTGTTGGCCAGCTTGAAAAGCAAACGCCGCGAACTGGCAGAGGTCGCCAAAGTTCCCGCTTACATCATCTTCACCGACAAGACCTTGATGGACATGGCGGCGAAGAAACCGCGCAATCTGGATGAAATGCGCGGCGTGTCCGGTGTGGGTGACATGAAACTGACGAAATACGGCGCGTTGTTTTTGGCGGTTCTGAATGGGTCGGTGGAACCAATACATCCTGCACGCCGAAAATTGGCGGGGTCCGAGACGGCAAACATCTTTGATCAACTGGAACAGGCGATGTTTGATCTGCGTTTGGGCGAAGATGGATTTGCCAAGCCGCTGTCCTGCACCAGCGCCGAACTGGCGCGCGTAGCCGCAGCAAAACCTGCAACCCCAACTGCGCTGTCCAAAATCATCGGTGAAGCCAAAGCCAATCGATTCGCCGACAAGTTTCTAGCAGTTCTTGCAGCGGACTAGCTCCGTCATCCTTCGCGCAACCCTGCCCTGACCTCGCGCTCCAGTGCCTCCAGAAACCGTGATCGATCCGCCTTGGAAAACAATTTGCCCGACCCTTGGCGAAACGGGTCTGCCGCCCGCAGATCAGCCATCAGGTCGCGCATGGCGAGGATGTGGCCGATGTTGGCTTGGCTGAATGCCTCGCCGTTATGTTTCAGCGCCCTGGCCCCGTTGGCAATGCAGCGGGCGGCCAGAGGGACGTCGCCAGTGACGCAGACATCGCCGAGGCCAATCCGGTCGGCAATCCACTTGTCGGCCACGTCCGGCCCATCGGGCACCACCACGGTTTCCACCAGCGGATGCGGGTTTGGCCGGATGCCGCCGTTGGACACGATATAGACCTTCACCCCATTGCGGTCGGCCACCCGCACAACCTCATCTTTCACCGGGCAAGCGTCGGCGTCGACATAAATGCAGGTCATTCCGGCTCGACCGCCCCACGCAGCGTTTTGACCGCGCCGCGCTGAACCTTGCCGTCCAGCCGCCGGGTTTTAGAGCCCAAAGTCGGCTTGGTTGGCACCCGCCTTTTGGGCCGGACCAGCGATTTCAGCACCAGTTCCACCAGTTTCGCCTCCGCATCCGCGCGGTTCATCGGTTGGGATCGGGTTTTCTCCGAGGTGATCACAATCGCCCCATCTTTGGTCCAGCGCCGCCCGGCCAGCGCTTGCAAGCGAACTTTGGCGTCGGGCGGCAGATTTGGCGAGCGCAGGGCCTCGAAGCGCAGTTCTACCGCTGAAGAAACCTTGTTCACGTTCTGCCCGCCGGGGCCAGAGGAGCGCATGAAGCTTTCGCTCAGCTCCCAATCCTGCAGGGTGATTTCGTCGTTGATGCGGATCATTGGATTAACTGTTTTTGTTGGTGTGTCGGCACAAAGGCAGAAGGGCCGCGCCTGAAACGCGACCCTTCCAATTTTCATGAGCATGGAGGTCCGGCCGAGCGGTTGCCCTTGGCCGGGGCTCGTATCAGAGGGGCTGCCCTCTAGACCGATGCCTCGCGCCTTGACTCGACCAACTGCTCCAGTATCTCAAAAGACAAAGGGCACCTCCTTTCTGTTGTTGCTGATGGTTCGAATCGTGCCATAGGTTGTGCAAAACTCAAAGTATTTTTTGCGGTGACTTTGCAGAAAGTTTTTGCACGATGATTCGGAATGGCAACAAAACCACAATTGCCAGGGCGATCTTCACGGACCAGTCGGCAACCGCGAGGCTGATCCACAGCGGCAAAACCGGCCCGCGACCCAATAAAGGCACCAATTCATTGGCCCAAGCCACGTCGTTGGCGGGCTCGATAAACGTCAGGCTCGCGGCAAAAGCAATGGTGAAAAACAGCGCTGTGTCCAGTGTGGAACCGACCAAGGAAGACAGAAACGGCGCTTGCCACCAGTCCTGCTTTCGCAGCCGGTCAAAGATTGTCGCATCGGTTAGCTGGGCAATCAGAAATGCCGTTCCCGACCCAAGGGCCACACGCCATGTCACAAGGGGACCAAATTCACCCATGATCTGCGTGCCAACAAACGAACACCCGATGCCTGCCACAAACCCCGCCAGCACCACCTTGCGCGTCGCCGCAAGGCCATGAAACCGGTTGGTCAGGTCGGTGACCAGAAAGGCGAAAGGATAGGTAAACGCCCCCCAGGTGAGCCAGTTGCCATAGAGAAATTGCACGAGAATATTGGAGGCAACGACGATGACGGCCATGGCGACAATGCCTGGCAGCAGGGGATATCTCATTTCATTCTCCGTTTTGAAAAGGTCGCGGACACTTTATCGCCAAATGGCGACGGGTGGGCTATAAGGCGCGCAATTGCCCCCTGCAACCCGTCAGCGCGACTGAATTTCGCTGAGCAGCCCCATTTGCACCAATGCCGCCGCCAGCTTTGCCGCCGTCTCGAACACATGCCCCTGCCAGCCGCGCCCCCGCGCCGCCACGATATTTTCCACCCGATCATCAATGAAAAACAATTCAACTCCGCTCAAACCAGTTTCCGCCTCAACCCTTGCGTAAATCTCTGGTTCCGGTTTTATCACGCCCATATGCCCAGAAATGAAGCGCCGGTCGAATTCATCCAGTTCGGGGTAGACCGTACGCGCGTAAGCAAAAGATTCCCGCCCGAAGTTGGACAGGGCAAAAACCGGCACACGTTTGGCCTTCAACGCCCGCAGCAATCGCCACGAATGGGCAATCAACGGCGACGCCATCTCGATCCAACGATCATGCCAAAGCCGGATCAAAGCGGCATCGTCGGGAAACTGCTGTGCCATTTCGTATACGGTTTCACGCCAAGGCGCGCCGCGATCTACCCGGTTGTTCATGCCGTGCAAATCGACCCTGGCAAACAAGGCCTCGCGTGCCGCTTGCGGCATCAATTGATCATAAAACCGTTCGGGCGACCAAGTGACCAACACGTTGCCAATATCAAACACAACTGCCTTGGGTCTCATGCGATTTTCAACCGACCGCTCCAAAGCAAGTATATCGGCAGCAGCCCAACCGGCGCGATGAGCGCCAAGGCAAACGGCAGGCCCAGTACTTGGGCAATCGAACCTATGACAGGCGGGCCAACCAAAAAAGCGGTAAAGGCCACAAATGCCACTGACGCCACGCTTTTTTCGGCTTGTTGTCCCGGAAGCCTGCCAGCCAACGTCATTGCAATGGGATAGACATTGGCCACCCCCAACCCGACAATGGCCGCCGCAGGGATTGCCACGCCCAACCGGCCAGCGGTTGCAAAGACCAGCAAGCCAGCGAACGACAACAGCGCCGACACCAGCAATGTTCGCCGCATGCCAAAGGTGTGAGTTACCCAATCGCCGGTCAGGCGACCAAACGCCATCGCCGATGCGAAAGTTGCAAAGGTAACTGCCGTCAGCCACGGCGAAGCCAAAATCACCTCGCGCGCGAAAATTGCCGACCATTCCATCATTGCACCTTCGGTCAGCATGCAACCCACCGGCATCAGGCACAGCGCCAATATGGAAGCTGAAGGCAACGAGAATGCCGGACCCGAAGTCTTTTGCTTGGCAGCGTCGGATCGCAATTGCAGGCCAAACCAGATCGTCGCCGCCGCCAGCAGCGGTTCCATAATCAGTTGTTGGCTGGCAAAACCAAAGCCCGCTTGCGCAAACAATCCGCCGGTCAGGGCACCCAAAGTTGATCCGATGCTCCAAAAACCATGACAGCGCGACATGATATGCTGGCCGCTTTCTTCCTGAATTTGGCTGGCCTTGGCGTTCATTGCCACTTCAATGGTGGCGACACTCAGGCCGGAAACAAACAAGGCCAGTGCCAGGCTGGGCAGGTTCCAGGCAAAGGATGGCAGAATGAAAACCACCAAAAACAGCGCACCGATATACGCGCTGGCCAGTCTTTGCCCCAAATGTCTGATCACAAATGGTGCCGCCATGAACCCCAGAATCGTGCCCGCAGGCATGGCGAAAAACCCCAGCGAGATTTCCAGCAGCGACAGGCTCAGCGCCGACTTCACGTCGGGAATACGGGGAATCCACAAGGCGATGCCGAAAGAATTGAGCAAAAAAATCATCTGTATCGGGAAGATTGTCCGATTGGTAATGGCAATCAGCTTCATTTGCTTCACTTCTCTGAAAGATTGGCAACGGGGTTAAACAGCACCTGCGGCCCTGGCAATACGCGCGCCATGAACTTTGGCGCAATTCGGCGATTTATTGCAAAAGCGTGAGTTTTCTCACACGCATTTGGCTTAGCCAAGGGCATGATCAAGACATGGGGTTCGGCCTCGTATTGGCCAATTGTGGATAATGGGTAACGACGAGGGTTTGGGTGGGCCGCTTGTCAACAGTAGCTTGGCGACATTCCAGACTGTCGCGCTTCCACAGCGCGCCAACAGGCCCTTTCCTTCGCATTGGGGAGCGTGGGGAAGGGCCGGCCAGTCATCCATTCGCGGGAAATACAGCTAATCCTTCCCCCGTAGCCATTCCACCTGCTCACCCGTCAACCGAAGATCAACAGCTTCCAGCGAATCTTCCAACTCGACAATCCGCCTAGGCCCGATCAGCGGCACGATGCCTGCTTTCTGCGCCAGCACATAGGCCAAGGCGACGCGGATGGGGGTGGTGTGCAGTTGCGACGCCAATTCCATCGCCCTGTCACGTCGGCCAAAGTTGCCCTTGGAATACCAGCAGCGCGCCAGATCGGCGTCGTCCAGTTTGCCTACCCCGGCACGGTCGGTGAAGAACCCCCGCGCCTGGCTGGACCAGGCGAAATTGGTTACGCCGTTTTTGAGCATCCAATCGGTCCAGTCGCGGGTGGAGGCAGAAACGCAGCCGGCCCAGATCGGGTCGATCATGTCGGCGAGCGAGAAGTTGTTGGACAGAACCGAAGGCGCGGTTTTATTGTTTTTCTTGGCATAGGCAATAGCTTCGTCCATTCGTGCGCGCGTCCAGTTTGACCCGCCAAATGGCCCCTTGATCCTGCCCGCCTTTACCTCTGCGTCCATCGCATCGACAAACTCGCCGACCGGCACGTCGGGATTGTCGCGGTGCATGAAATAGATGTCGGCATGATCGGTTTGCATCCGTTCCAGCGAGACCGTCAGTTGCTTGCCGATGACATCGGGATAGACCAGCGGTGAATGTGCGCCCTTTGCGATGATGACCGCATTTTGGCGCAGGCCGCGCGATTGCAGGTATTGGCCCAACACCTTTTCGGTGACCCCGCCGCCGTAGATGAAGCCGGTGTCAAAAATATTGCCGCCCGCCTCGACAAAGGCGTCAAGCAGGATGGCGGCGCTGGCCATATCGGGGAAATCTTCAAAGCCGATGGCGATGGTTGAGGCAGACTTTGACAAGCCCGCAATCGCCCGATGCGGGATACGCGAACCGGCCGTTAACGTGCGCCCGGAAATCGTGATGTTCGATTTCACCGGCAATTCCGGTGTGAACACCAGCCCGACATCGCGGCGCCATTTGTCCAGCACCCGCAAGTTGCCAAGCGTGTCGGCCTGCGACATGCCGGGCCAGGCAAATTCGCGTTTGCCCTGCGATACCGCCTCGGCCACGGCATCCGCCTCGAACGCATAGAGATGGCGTTTTTCGCTGACAGCCACCTCGCGCATTGTCCCGTCATTGGGGTAAATGCGGATGGATTTGGTGCCGCCGTCAATGCCGCTGGCAAACCAGAAATCGTCCAGTTCAATGCGGCCTGTGCCGCCATAAATGCGCAGCACGTTATCCTGCTGCAACATAACCGAACAGGATATTTCGGCAATGATTCCGCCGGCAAATGTCAAAAGGGCTGAGGACCAGTCATCCACCCCTGTCGATCCAAAAGTCGCAGCGCCGTTCACTTTGATCGGGTCAGCGAACGGCAGACCCAAGGCCACACCGGCAATCAGGCGCACCATCGAGGTTGGGTAACACCCGACATCCAATATCCCGCCGCCCGCCAATTCGCTGGCTCGTAATCTGTGGCTGTCGGGTGGATTGTTCATGCCAAAACCGAAGGAAGAGCGGATCAGCCGCACCTCGCCAATCGCCTCCGCCTTGATCAGTTTGCACAACTCAAGTGTCAGCGGCGCGGGACGATACATGAAGGCCTCGCCCATGAATGTGCCCGCCTTTTGCGCTGCCGCAAACATTGCATCGGCTTGATAGGATGTCAGCCCCATCGGCTTTTCGCACAGCACATGCTTGCCCGCTTCGGCGCAACGTATCGCCCATTGCGCATGACCGGGATGCGGCGTGGCAATGTAGATGGCGTCCACGCCCTCATCGGCCAAAATCGCCTCATATCCTTGATGAATGCGCGTGCCGGGGAAATCATCTCTCAGCGAGGGTTTGCTGGCATCGCGGCTGGCGATTGCCACCAGTTCGCCGTGGTACGCGTCACGCAGTCCATCGCGGAACCTCTTGGCAATGCCGCCCGGCCCGATAATTCCCCAGCGCAAGGTTTTGATATCGGCCATGATGCACTCCATTTGTTGATTTGATCTAAGCCTAGCGGTATGCCGCCGCTGCGAAAAGGCCAATGTCCGTCCAAGCTAGACTTTGCGGCCAAAAAATTTGAAAAGAGCAAATTGGCCAATGCAACGGAAATTGAACTTGCTGTCGAAACTTTCTACTGGCGTCAGCGCGATTGAAATTGTCATCCTAGATGGCGTTAGAAGTTCAAAACGCAAAGAAAGAATCGTGGCAAAAAGTGACTAGCGCTGTCCAGTCACCGCTTTGGCCGGGGGTGCCTTTGGCGCTGGGTAGCGCCGCCCTCTTCGGCGCGACGGCACCATTCTCCAAATTTTTGCTTGGCACAATCGACCCGTGGCTGCTTGCCGGGTTGCTATATCTGGGGGCAGGGATCGGGCTGGCCGTCGTGCTTTTGGTTCAAAAATCACGTGGTATTGCGTCAGTTCAGGCCCCTTTGCGGCGCGCTGATGCGGGTTGGATCGCAGCGGTCATATTGGTAGGTGGTCTGGCGGGGCCGCTGTTTCTGATGCAGGGTTTGTTGCGAATTTCGGCATCGGCATCGTCGCTCCTTCTCAATCTTGAAGGCCTAGCGACGATGGCACTAGCTTGGTTGATTTTTCGAGAGAACGTGGATCGCCGTGTCTTGATCGGAGCCTTACTGATTTTGGCCGGTGCGATTGGGGTTACTTGGCAGGGCGGTGCCGTCCCGATCAATTCGGGGGCAGTCTTTGTCGCCGCCGCATGTTTGTGCTGGGGCATAGACAACAATCTTAGCCGAAAACTTTCTGGTGCCGATCCGGCGCAAATCGCCATGATAAAAGGTCTGGTGGCGGGTTGCGTGAACGTTGCAATTGCTTTGTCACTGGGTGCGGCATTGCCTTTACCACAAAGCATCGTCGCTGGTGCCATAACCGGCTTTTTCGGTATCGGGGTAAGCCTTGTCATGTTCATATTAAGTTTGCGCCACCTTGGCGCGGCGCGTGCAAGTGCCTATTTTTCAACGGCCCCGTTTGTCGGCGTAATTTTGTCGTTTATTGTACTTGGTGATCCGCTCCACTGGCAAATCGCGTTTGGCGGCCTTTTGATGGCGATTGGGCTTTACCTGCATTTTGCAGAGCGGCATTTGCACGCGCATACCCACGAAGAATTAGAACATGAACACGCGCATATCCACGATGCTCATCACCAACACTGCCACGACCATCCGGTGAGCGAACCGCATGCGCACAAGCATCGGCACAAAGTTTTGCACCATGTCCACGCGCATTTCCCGGACCTTCATCACCGGCACGATCACTAGTAGCGATATTGAGATGGGACACTTGGGCCTTGAGGGAATGGACAATCTCCCAAAGAACCGTGACACTGAACAAAATCAAAAACCGAGGAATAATCATGGCCATGAAACTGACCAACGCCGCTTTGCTGGAACGTCGGACCAAGGCGGTGCCGCGAGGCGTTGGCACGGCAGTGCCGGTGTTTGTCGATCGGGCTGAGAATGCCGAGATCTGGGATATTGAGGGCAATCGGTTCATCGACTTTGCTTCTGGTATTGCCGTCACCAATACCGGCCATCGCCACCCCAAAGTCATCGCCGCCGCGCGGGCGCAGTTGGACAAGTTCGCCCATGTCGCCTTTCAGGTGACGGCCTACGAATCCTATATCGTGCTGGCCGAACGGCTGAACGCTTTGGCCCCGATCAAGGATGCCAAAACGATCTTTTTCACCACCGGTGCCGAAGCTACAGAAAACGCGGTGAAAATTGCCCGTGCCCATACCAAGCGGCAGGGGGTGATTGCCTTCACCGGCGCGTTTCACGGTCGCACCATGCTGACGATGACCATGACGGGCAAGGCCGTGCCCTATCGCACGCCCGGCACGCCTGCGGCGCCTTCGGTGTTCCACGTGCCGTTCCCGATTCCCCACCACGGCACCAGCGAGGAAGACGCGCTGAAGGCGCTGTACCACACCTTCAAAGCCGATATTGCGGCCAGCGATGTGGCAGCGATTGTCATTGAACCGGTGCAGGGTGAGGGCGGATTTTACCAGACGCCGAAGGCCTTTATGAAAGAACTGCGCCGCCTGTGCGACTTGCACGGCATTTGCCTTGTCGCCGACGAGGTGCAAACCGGCTTCGCCCGTACCGGCAAGCTGTTCGCCATCGAACATTACGACGTGGAACCCGACCTGATCCCGATTGCCAAAGCTTTGGGCGGCGGTTTTCCGATTTCGGGAGTTATCGGCAAAGCCTCGATCATGGATTCAACCGAACCGGGCGGCCTTGGCGGCACCTATGGCGGCAACCCGATCTCTTGCGCCGCCGCGCTGGCGGTGCTGGATGTGATCGAGGAAGAAAAGCTGTGCGACCGCGCCAGCCGGATTGGCGCGAAGATGGTGGCCAAGCTGGAGGAATTCAAACGCTCCAACGCCATGCGCCCAATCGGCGACGTGCGCGGGCTGGGGGCGATGGTGGCGTTTGAACTGGTCAAGGAACGCGGTGGAAATGATCCGGATGCTGACGGAATCAAGGACGTGCTGACGGCGGGCATCAAAGAAGGCGTGATCCTGCTTTCCTGCGGCTACTACGCCAACACGATCCGCATTCTCGCGCCCTTGACCATTCCGGACGCAGTGCTCGACGAGGGGCTGGAGAAGCTGGGCAATGCGTTGAGGGTGGGCGTTTAGCAATGCAACGCCTGCCAATCATTAAAGCCGCCGCCATCCAGGCCGAACCGGTTGTGCTTGACCGCGATGCGACTATCGACAAGGCTTGTCGGCTGATTGCCGAGGCGGCGGGTAACGGAGCACAATTGCTGGTGTTCCCGGAACTGTTCATTCCGACTTATGTCAACGGCTCGATTTGGGGCCGCGGTCTGGCGCGGTTTGGCAGTGCACAAGCGCAGGCGGCATTTACCCGGCTTT
>JANMOK010000404.1:0-5011 GCA_031369165.1 Paracoccaceae bacterium | reverse complement strand
TCGCGATCTGGGTCCGCGGGGTGGCGTACCGGTGATCCTGCTCAACCATCTGGGCGCTCAACTTGATAATTTTGACCCCCGCGTAGTCGATGGCCTTGCCGCTGCAAGACACGTAATTGCCTTCGACAATCGCGGAGTCGGTGCTTCGGGTGGAAAAACCCCGTCAAGCATTGCCGCGATGGCGCGGGATGCGGTCGCCTTTATCCGGGCGTTGGGGTTCGCAGAAGTCGATCTACTCGGATTTTCGATGGGCGGCTTCGTGGCGCAGGAGATTGTGCTGACTGCACCCAAGCTGGTGCGCAAACTCATCCTCAGCGGCACGGGTCCGGCTGGTGGTGTGGGCATCGACAAGGTAACGCCGATGACGATTGTCGACATGATCAAGGGGGCGCTGACGTTTCGGGATGCGAAATACTATCTCTTCTTCACCGCCACGCCGAACGGGCGCCGCGCCGCCAAAGCATTTCTGGGACGGCTGAAAGAGCGCAAAAATAATCGCGACAAAGCGATATCGCTGCGTGCGTTTCGTGCCCACCTCAAGGCAATCAAGGCTTACGGCTTACAAGCGCCGCAAGACCTGAGCGCCATCCGCATTCCCACATTGGTTGCCAATGGCGATCAGGACAGAATGGTGCCCAGCAGCAATACCTGCGATCTCGCCCGTCGTATTCCCGGGGCGCAACTGCTGATCTACGAAGATTCAGGGCACGGCGGGATATTCCAGAACCACGTCGATTTCGTTCCGAAAGCCCTGACTTTTCTCGCGGCCTGAAGCCTTGCCAACACACTATCCCAGAAAGAATCCGCCTTGAAAGCGTTCGTTGTCGCCAGGTATGAAAAGAAGGGCAATCTGCGCTTGGTCGAGATGCCAGAGCCGGTTCTTCAAGACAATGATGTCATGGTTGAAGTCCATGCCGCAGGCGTGAACCTTCTCGACAGTAAAATCCGCGATGGAGAGTTCAAAGCCATTCTGCCTTATCACTTGCCCCTAGTGCTGGGCAACGATGTTGCAGGCGTCGTGGTCCGCGTTGGGGCCAAAGTCCGGCAATTCAGGGCAGGTGACGAGGTTTATGCCCGACCAGCGCAAGATCGCATCGGGACGTTTGCCGAGTATATTGCCATGAACGAAGCCGATGTCGCGATGAAGCCGAGTAACCTGACCATGCAAGAGGCTGCGTCCCTGCCGCTAGTCGCATTGACAGCGTGGCAAGCATTTGTCGAAAAGGCCAATTTGCGCAAAGGCCAAAAGGTTCTGATCCATGCCGGTTCTGGCGGCGTGGGGACGGCGGCGATCCAGCTTGCGAAACACCTTGGTGCTCAAGTGGCCACGACCACGAGCACGGGCAACGTCGACCTTGTCAAAAGTCTCGGCGCGGATGTGGTGATTGACTACAAGGTGGATGACTTCGAGAAAGTGCTGCAGGACTATGATGTGGTCTTGAACAGTCTTGGCAAGGATACGCTGGCGAAATCCCTTACCATGCTGAAACCTGGCGGTAGGCTGATCTCGATCTCCGGTCCGCCCGATGCGGAATTTGCGGTTCAGAACGGCTCTGGCTGGCTTCTGAAACAAATCATGCGGGTGTTAAGCTTTGGAATTCGCCGACAAGCGAGGCGACGGGGCATTGATTATTCGTTTCTGTTCATGACCGCGAATGGCGAGCAGCTTGGAAAGATCACGTCGCTGATCGAGGCGGGGGCAATTCGCCCGGTGATCGACCGGATTTTTCCTTTCGCTGCTACCAATGAGGCGCTTGCCTATGTCGAAACAGGTCGGGCGAAGGGCAAAGTCGTCATTGCTGTGAGGTGACGGCTGGGGCAAAACCAGCGAAGTCGTCCTCTGGCCCCGGTGTTTGGGTCCAACGGTTACGCCAAATGCCGAATCCGGGCCAATTGCCCCTCGCGCCACCAAATATAGATGCCACTGACCACAATGATTGACGTGCCTATCACAGTATTTGTTGACGGCATCTGGGCAAATATCGCCCAACTGAGCAAAGTCGCATAGATCATCTGAACATAAACCAATGGGGCCAAAGCAGAAACCTGCGCCAACCGATGCGCGTGGTTCATCAGTGAATGTCCCAACACGCCCACCAGCCCCATGGCCACCAGCAAGGCCCATTCCAGCCAGTTGGCGGGCCAGACCCACAGCCACAGGCCAAAAGGCGCGATGACCAGCGCCGGAATGGCGCTGATGAACACTTGGCTGGTGCCGTTGCTATCCAGATGTGCCACCCGCCGGGTCAGAACCGAATACAGCGCCGAGGCGACCAAAGCGCCGAACGACAGGAATATCGCCCAGTGCAGATCGGCCCGCCACGGCTCGGTTATGACCAGAACGCCGACAAAGCCGATGGCGATGGCGGTCAAACGGCGCGGTCCCAGCTTTTCACCCAGCATCGGCACGCTGAGCAGACAGACCAGCAGGGGCGAGGCCATGAACATCGAAATCGTCACCGGCAAAGGCAGGTAGAACACGGCGGTGAAATTCAAGATTGAACTGACAAGCACCGACAAGCCACGGGCAATTTGCAAACCCGGCGCGTTGGAGCGGAACAGCGACTGCCCTTCGCGCGGGCCACTAACCACAATCGCGCCGATGAAATGCCAAAAATAGCGCATGAACACCACCTGCATCGGGGCGATGCCAGCCATGGCCAGGAACTTGGCGGTTGTGTCCATGCCGGTGAACAAAAAATAGACCAGCAACATCAGCGCCGCCGCCAAGGCCAGATTGGTGTTGACTGCTTCTGGTCTGCTCACTGTGGATTACTTCCAGAAAATACGGCACCGAATCTTCGATGTTTTTTGCTGGTGCACTCTTACACGTCAACATCAGACGGAAGCCAGTGACGGCGCGGGGCTTCACACCCCATCAGCCACCGCGACGTCGTTTAATTTTCGGTCCGGAATGAAATAGATCGGCACCGGCGGGTCGATGGGGCGCGGATTTTCACCCACCATCACGCCAACCAGCGTCGCCTTGTATTTGGTAAGCTGGAACTGGCCAAATTGAACATTGCCGATGCTGACGGGCGCTGTGACCATATAATTCACCTGATCGGCCAGAACGCAGACCACTGCCGAAGCATTGGTCAAGGCGATGGCACCATCAACGGCAATACCGTCGCGCATAAAATCGAGTGTCGTCTCGATCTGCGCCTCGGTGTTACAAAAAACGCCGTGCAGCAAACGACCTTGGCCCGCCTCGGCCATATTTGCCGTCAAAATGGTACATAAAACGAAAGGAACACTTCGATGCATTTGAACCTCCATTTATCAATTGTTGGTCAAGACACTCATTTGCCGCGTTCGATTTCCACGAAAACGTCAATTGGTTGCAGCACGGTATGTTTGGCTTCATCTCGGGCGGCTTCGGGGCTGGTCAGAATGGCTTGAAATTTCGCCATATCGACATTTTCCCAGTGGATGGCGACTTTGGCCTGATCGTGTAGGCGATAGATGCGGTAGCTGGAACAGAAACCGGCAAACATCGCGGCGCGATCCGGCCCACCGGCCAGCCAAGTTTCCATATCGCCGACGGCGTGGGTGGCAATGACGTTTGGCATGATCAAATCTCCTGTGCTGGCAAAGCTGCGCCGTGGCGCAGATTGCGGTTGTTTTTACGTAGTAGATTGCGAATTGGCCGACTTAGCCTGGCGGCGCAAACTCTATGCCGCAACGATTGGCGATGACTTCCACCACCTTCACGTCGCGCGGACCGTCGGCAACTGGGAACTTGGTGGAACCCGAAGGCAGCGGCCGACCTGCCTGCGCAAAAAACGACTCGTGCACCAAACCGGGTGCATTGACGACCAGCATGGTGGCATCTTCGCGGCCCACGTTGGCGAAACGGTGCCAAGCACCGTTGGGCACCTGCACAAAACCGCCGGGGCGATAGATTTTGGCTTTGCCTTCGACCTCAATTTCGACCTGACCCGAAAGCACATAGAAACTTTCGTCATCGCCGGGATGCCGGTTGACCGGCGAACCGGCCCCGGCTTGCAGGCGGTATTCGGCCAAAGAAAATACGCCACCATTGGCGCGGCGGGGGCTGAAAATGCGAATGATCGTGCCGGTGAAATGCCACGTATCGCTGGTTGATTTTTCCATAGCCAAACCCCCATGCTTTCTGTATATTGGAATCATCTAGCATAATGAGACGACTGTCGCAAGAACTTTTTGGAGTTTTATTTGGATCTGAATACTGGTCGCCGTCATCAGAAATTCCGCACGCGACAGGCTTTGTTGGTCGCGGCCCGGCAAGTGCTTGAAAATCAAGGAACTTTGTCGGTTCCTGCCGCAGCCGATGCGGCAATGATTTCGCGGGCGACCGCCTATCGCTATTTTTCGACCAACGAGGCGTTGATCCGCGAAGCAGTGCTGGATACGGACTGGAAAACCCCGTTTGAGGTTATTGGTGAAGCGCGGGACGTGCGCGAAAGAGTGGCGCGGGTTGGGCGCTATCTGATCGAATTTACCAAGCAGCACGAGGTGGCACATCGGTTATTTCTGGCCAAATCGCTCGAGGCTTGGGTGGCGGCGCTTGGCAAGCCCAAAGCACCTTTGCGTGGGGCCAGACGGCTGCCAATGTTTGAGATGGCGCTGGAACCTTTGCGCGAGGTTCTGAGTGCCGATGTGTTTGATACATTGCTGAAATCGCTGGCCTCGGCTTCGGGGATTGAGTCCTATATCGCGCTGCGCGATGTCTGCGGGCTGGACGAGGATGAGACGGACCGGATTTCCGCCGAGGTGCTGGCGGCGATTCTTGACCGGTATATGCCTTAGCTGCGGACGCGATCATCCTCCAAGAAATACCGCACCGAATCCTCGAAACTGGCGTCGGCCTTGAAGCCGAGTCTGAGCGCCTTGTCGGTTCGGTAGTGCATACGCCAGACGGCGACGATTTTTTCGACAGTTGCGTCGTGGTTCCATGTGATGCGTTTGGCGGGTTCGGGACCGGCAACGCGGGTCATGGCGTCGATCATTTCGCCGATTGTGTCGGTGC
>JANMOK010000155.1:0-1811 GCA_031369165.1 Paracoccaceae bacterium | reverse complement strand
TGATCTGTGTGACGCACGAGATGGGCTTTGCCCGTCATGTCGCCGACCGGATCATTTTCATGGACCAGGGCCGCATCATCGAAGAAGCCCCGCCGTCGACATTCTTTTCCGCGCCCCGGCACGAGCGGACCCGCGGATTTCTCAGCCAGATCATGGGTCACTGACGAAAACCCCTACCACAGGAAACAATGATGTCCGTCCTCGACCTTGATGTGCCTCACACCCCCCGCGACTATACATTGGGCGGTCCCGAAGCGGCGCGCGCCCTGGAACGCGGGCTGGTGAGTGCCGAATGGTATCAAACGCCGGTTGACCGCAAGATCCTCAAGGACCTGATGAAACGCAGCGACGGCCCGGCGATCAGGGACACCGCGCTGTGGCTCGGGCTGCTGATCGGGTTTGGCGTGCTTGGCGTGCTAAGCTGGGGCACCTGGTGGGCGGTGCCGGTCTTTGCGATTTACGGGGTGCTTTATGCGACGGCGGCAGATTCGCGCTGGCATGAATGTGGCCACGGTACGGCCTTCAAGACGCCCTGGATGAACGTGGTTGTGTTTCAGATTGCCAATTTCATGCTGATTTCAAACCCGGTTGTCACATGGTGGAGCCATATGCGCCACCACACCGACACCATCATCGTGGGCCACGACCCCGAGATCCCGGCGATGCGCCCGCCTGGCTTGTTGCTGATCGCGGTGAATGTGTTCGGCCTTGTGGCCGCCCCCCGCAACTATTCCACGATGATCCGGTTGGCGTTTGGCCGATTGTCGGCTCATGAGGCCACCTATGTGCCGGACACCGCGCGGCACGGCGCCTTCCGGATCGCGCGCATCCATCTGGCGATCCATCTGGTGGCCTGGTTAACGGCGCTGGCGACGCGGTCTTTTCTGCCCGTCATGCTGATCGGGCTGCCCCGGTTCTATGGCATCTGGCTGTCGTTCGTCATGGGCCTGCCGCAGCATCTGGGTCTGGCCGAGGATGTGTTGGACCACCGCTTGAATGCCCGCACGATCATGATGGGGCCGGTGCTGCGATTCCTTTACTCCAACATGAACTATCATATCGAACATCACATGTTTCCGATGGTCCCCTACCACCGCCTGCCGGACCTTCACGAGGCCATCAAGCACGACTGCCCGCCCCCTTACCAGTCTCTCTGGCAGGTCTGGGTGGAACTGATCCCGGTGGTACTGCGCCAGCTGCGCGACCCGATGCATTACATTGACAGGTCAAATGCCGGAGCGGAGAAATCCTGAAACGAACATGGCGCGACGGCACCTGAAGGCGCGGGGCGCGTTGCGAACTTCGGATAGAAGCGCTGAACAAAAGTGCCACCTACGATGTTTCTGTCGCAAGATGCGAGAAGCGTAATTTACCCGGTGGCGATGGCCTTGCGCACAGCCGCCTCCGAGACGCCGCGCTGAGCGGCATAGCTTCGCCGGGACACTCCCATTCTGACCGAAATCCCCTTTATTCAGTGACTTAGGAGTTGCTCTCTTTTGGTCTCAGCGGCTGTCTGCACCCATTGCAACGCAACGGAGACCGCCATGAAGCCCCTGACAACCCACGAAGAATTCTGCCTGAAGAACGCCGCCCACTTTGTCGCCGCCCGCGGCCGCACGCCCCGCGACCGCACCCGGGAGCAATTCGCGACGCTGCCCGAGGCGCAGGCTTTCGGGGCGGAGATCGGCGACGGCCGCACGATGATCTACGCGGTCACGCCCCTCGGGCATTCCGCCCACATCACCAACGCCTGAAGGAATCGGATATGAAAACCAAAGCCTTTACCGCCGCGCAGATCGACACGCTCGCCC
>JANMOK010000148.1:0-7580 GCA_031369165.1 Paracoccaceae bacterium | reverse complement strand
GTTTCAGTTTCTGCCCAATCTGCGCAGCCGGTTTCCGCGCTGGCACCGCGTCGCCGGTCGGGTGACGCTGGTGGCCGGGCTGTGCGCGGCCTTTGCCGGACTTTGGATGACTGCTACTTACCCGGCGATAGATAATCCGGACTTTCTTTATGTGCTGCGCGTGACAGTTGGCACGGCTTGGGCCGCGAGCCTGATCCTGGCGTTTCTGGCGATCAAAAGACGCGACATCGCCCGCCACAAGGAATGGATGATCCGGGCCTATGCCCTTGGCGCCGGGGCGGGGACAACAGTAATCACCTTCGGGTTGTGGTATCTGGCCACGGGCGAGGACACGCCGCAAGTGAGTGCAATGGCGCAAGCTGCAGCCTGGGGGATCAATATTACTTTCGCGGAATGGACAATTCGGCGCAAATCTTACGTCAATCAAGGAGTGTTGGTATGAAAGCCGCAGTGGCGCTTGCCTATGGTTCGGCCGAAGTTTTGCAGGTGCGGGATGTGCCGCAGCCGGTTCCGGGAGACCGCGAAATTCTGGTGCGTGTGATGGCGGCAGCGGTCAATTCCGGTGACTGGCGTATACGTTCGCGCAATGTGCCGCGCGGCTTTGGCCTGATGGTGCGGCTGATATTTGGCTGGTCAAAGCCGCGACAGCCGATATTGGGCTGGGAATGCGCCGGGGTGGTGGCCGCGATCGGGGCCAAGGTCACGGGGTTTCACGTCGGCGAGGAAGTCATCACCTATCCGGGCGGGCCTCGCGGCTGCCACGCCGAATTTATGACCGTGGGCGCTGACAGGCCGATCATTCGCAAACCAGCGTCGCTGCCGTGGGAGCAGGCCGGGGCGTTCTGTTTTGGCGGGGTGACGGCACTCAACTTCCTGCGCTGGGGCGGCGTGGCGGCGGGCTAGCGTCTGTTGATTGTCGGTGCTTCGGGATCGGTCGGATCAGCCGCGGTGCAGATTGCCAAGGCGGCGGGGGCGCAGGTGACGGGCGTGTGCAGCGCTGCCAGCCGGGAAATGGTGCTTGGGTTGGGCGCCGATGCGGTGATCGATTATCAGACCGAAGATTATGTCGCGCGCGGCGAGATGTGGGACATCATCATGGACAATGTCGGCAGTGAGAATTTCGGCCGGGCAAAATCGTCGCTGATGCCTGGCGGACGGTTGTTGCAGGTCGTTGGCGACCTGCCACGGATGCTGCAGGCGATCACTACACGCTGGGCGCGCAAGCGGGTGGTTTTTGGGGATGCGGGCGGTTCCTTGGGTGATCTGGAGGAACTTGCCAGATTGTTCGAGGCAGGGAAATACCGGCCCGTTTTGGATTCGGTCTATGGGTTGGACGAAGTGCGGGCAGCGCATATGCGGGTCGAAAGCCAGCGGAAGCGGGGTAGTGTTGTGCTGCGGATTGGCGCGGTTCAAGGCGCGTAATTGCAAGGCAAATACCGTGCGGGGCGCTGATTTGGCGCAGGTTGGCCGCTGTTCAGGCGCGGTGATTTCTGCGATGCACGCGCGGCAGGTATGGGAGAAGCGTTTGGCCGGTATCCGAAATTGGTGGGCGAAAGTCATGTTCGACTGGCGCACAGGCTTTCAGGGCATGTCCAGCCGCTGGCAGCGGGCGCAGGCCTATGTCGACCTTTATTGGGTCGATCACGGGTTTCTGCGGGCGTTGTATGGCAACGAATACGAGATTGCGCCTATGGTGACACGCCGGGCGCAGCCCTCGCCAAAGGATGTGCGTGCTTTTGCCGCCAGGGGGGGCAAGACCATCCTGAATTTGCGCGGCGAGGGACGAGGCGGGCCTTATTTGCTGGAGCGCGAGGCGTGTTTTGCTACCGGCGTCGCCTTGGTGGACGTACGCATTTCGTCGCGCAAGTTGCCTGCGCGCGAGACCTTGCTGGAAATGGCCGACGTCCTGGCAAAGGCTGAGCGCCCTTTGCTGTTCCATTGCAAGTCGGGTGCCGACCGGGCCGGGCTGGCGGCGGGGATGTTCGTGGTGTTGCACGGGGGATCGGTCGCCGACGCGCAGGCGCAACTGGCGGCGCGTTACCTGCATTTTCGCGCCTCACCGACCGGGGTTTTGGACCAATTGTTTGTGGAATTCGGCGAAAGCGGTTCGGGAGATTTTCTGCAATGGGTCAAAACGGACTATGAGCCAGGCGATCTGGAAGCGAAATTCCATGCCAATCGCTGGGGCGCGGTGTTTGTCGACTGGATATTGCGCCGCGAGTGAGGGGTTGGCCCTTGCTTTGGGATGGTAGCTTTGTTTGACTGCGCTACCTCTTTTCGGGGATAGCATGGCCGCGACATTTGCCCAACTTTTCACCCCAAAGCTGGTGACAGTGCTGCGCGAAGGCTATCGCTGGCCGCATTTCCGTGCCGATTTGCTGGCCGGGCTGACGGTGGCGATTGTGGCTTTGCCGTTGTCGATGGCGATTGCGATTGCTTCGGGCGTGTCGCCGGATCGCGGGTTGACCACGGCAATTGTCGGCGGATTTCTGGTATCGCTGTTGGGCGGAAGCCGGTTCCAGGTTGGCGGGCCGGCGGGGGCGTTTATTGTGCTGGTGGCTGCCACGGTGGCACAGCATGGGGTCGATGGCCTGATATTGGCGACGATGATGTCGGGGTTCATCTTGCTGGCGGCGGGCTATTTGCGGCTGGGAACCTATATCAAGTTCATTCCCTATCCGGTGACGGTGGGGTTTACCTCGGGTGTCGCCGTCATCATTTTCGCCAGCCAGATTGTGCCGTTGCTGGGGCTGACTCTGGGCGCGGTGGAACCCGGCCCGCTGGCAAAGAAATTGCCGGTGATCTGGGCGGCTTTGCCAAGCATGAACTTGGAGGCGGTTGCGGTTGCCGTTGGAGCGCTTGCCATCATTTTAGCGGCGCGGGCATGGTCGCCCAAGGCACCGGGAATGTTGATAGCGGTTTGCGGTGCCGCTTTGGCAACCTGGGCGCTGCATTTGCCGATAGAAACAATCGGTTCAAAATTTGGCGGAATTCCGGGCTCGTTGCCGATGCCAAAATTGCCCGAATTCGACTTGGCAAAGATGCAGGCCGTGTTGCCCGCCGCTATATCGTTTGCCCTGCTGGGCGCAATTGAATCGCTGCTGTCCGCCGTGGTGGCCGACAGCATGAGCGGGCGGCGGCACCGCTCGAACTGCGAGTTGGTGGCGCAGGGGTTTGCCAATATCGGCGCAAGCCTGTTTGGCGGCTTTTGCGTGACCGGCACGATTGCACGGACCGCAACCAATGTGCGTTCGGGGGCGCATGGGCCGGTGGCGGGAATGCTGCATGCGGCGATACTGCTGGCGTTTGTGCTGCTGGCGGCCCCACTGGCGTTTTATGTGCCGCTGGCCGTTCTGGCGGCAGTCTTGGCGTTTGTGGCGTGGAACATGTTTGAGCGCTTTGCCTTTGGCGCTTTCCTGCGCGGTCGCGGCGGCGAAGCAGTGGTTTTGCTCTCGACGTTTCTGTTGACAATATTCCGCGATCTGACCGAGGCGATTGTGGTTGGGTTCGCCTTGGGTGCGGTGATGTTCATCCATCGGATGAGCAAAGTCGCCGAGGTGGAAACGCATATGCCGTTTGTGGCCGAGGATGTTGCCGACAGCGAAAACCATCGCGGCAAGTACGGTGGGGCCGATCCCGATGTGATCATTCATCGGGTCAAGGGCGCGTTTTTCTTTGGCGCGGCGGGGTTGATGGATGCGGTGCTGGATCGGATTGGCGATGCGCACAAAGCCTTAGTGCTGGATTTTGAAGGTGTGCCGTTTCTGGATTCTTCGGCGGTCAACGCCATTCACGCCGTCGTCGCCAAAGCCAAAAAGCAAAGAGTGCGGGTCTATATCAGCGGCACCAACAAGGCAGAGCGCCGCGAGATGGTGACGCATGGGATTGCGGTTGCCGACGTGATTTTCAAGGCGTCGGCCGAAACGGCACTGGCGCATTGGCGCGGCAACAGCCGATGAGCCTGTTTCTGGGGGTCGATACCGGCGGGACCTATACTGACGCGGTGTTGATCGAGAATGAAACGCGGGTTGTAGCGTTTGCCAAAGCTTTGACCACACGCCACGATCTGGCAATAGGCATTGGGCAGGCGATGGATGCGGTGCTGACGGGTATTAAACCGGAACAGATTTCGCTGGTGTCGTTGTCGACAACTTTGGCGACCAATGCCTTGGTTGAGGGTCAGGGCGGGCGGGTCTGCCTGATCTTGATTGGCTTTGAACCGCAAGACATGGCGCGGGCCGGGTTGGCACAGGCGCTGCAAGGCGACCCGGTGGTTTCGGTGGCGGGCGGGCATACGCATTCAGGCAGCGAATCCGCGGCTTTGGATTTAGTGCGGTTGCGTGCCGGAATAATGCAGCATGTCGGCTACGTGGGCGCCTTTGCGGTTGCCGGACATTTCGCGGTGCGCAACCCGGCGCATGAAGTTGCGGCGCGGGATTTGGTGCGCGAGTTGACCGGCAAGCCGGTGACATGCTCACATGAATTGACGGCGCGGCTGAACGGGCCAAAGCGGGCGCTGACGGCGGTGCTGAATGCACGGCTGATCGGCCTGATCGGGCGGTTGGTTGAAGCGTCCGAAGGCTTGTTGGTTGCGCGGAAAATCAACGCGCCGTTGATGGTGGTGCGCGGTGATGGTGCCTTGGTTTCTGCCGAATTTGCCCGGATGCGACCGATTGAGACGATCCTTTCCGGACCGGCGGCGTCGATTGTCGGGGCGGTTTGGTTGACCAAGGCGCAGAACGCGATTGTGTCGGATATTGGCGGAACTACCACCGATGTTGCGGTTTTGCGCGATGGGCGCCCCAAGATCGATGCAGAAGGTGCCATGGTCGGCGGCCATCGCACCATGGTGGAGGCGGTTGCCATGCGCACGACCGGTTTGGGCGGGGACAGTGAAGTTTGGCTGATGGAGACGGGTTTGGTGGCCAAGTTGCACCTGGGGCCGAAGCGTCGGGTGCCGTTGGCGTTGCTGGCAATGGACTGGCCGGATTTGGTGCACTCGGTTTTGGATGCACAATTGGCGCAGGAAAGACCAGGCGAGGCCGCCGGGCAGTTTGTGCTGCCGGTGCTGCGGATTGGGCGAAACCTGAGTGGGCTGAGCGAGCGCGAACGCGGGTTGATCGACCGGTTGGGCGGCAGGGCGATGGCGCTGGCGGATTTGATCCGCGCGCGGGTGGAAATCGCGGCGCTGGAGCGCCTGGTGGCACGCGGGCTGGTGCAGATTGCTGCATTTACGCCCAGCGATGCGGCGCATGTTTTGGGGAAACAGACGGGTTGGGACCGGGCCGCTGCGGAGAAAGGAGCACAGTTGTTTGCACGGCAGAGGAACGGCGCGGGTGAGGTGATTGCGGCGAATGCAGAAGGGATGTCTGCGCAAGTGATTGCGCAGCTGAGCAAACAGACCTGCGAGATATTGCTGGAAACAGCATTCGCCGAGGATGGATTGGAACATCCCGAAAAACTGGCGCGGCATGTTCTGTCGGTGCTGGGAATGGCGGGTCACAACGGGGCTGCACGGGTTGCAGTCGGTTTGGCACTGCCGTTGATCGGGCTGGGGGCTTCGGCACCGATCTATTATGGTAATGTGGCCAAGACATTGGGCTGCGAGGCGATCTTGCCGGAGCATGCGGGGGTTGCCAATGCGATTGGTGCGGTTGTCGGCCAGGTGCGCCAGAAGGTGCGCGTTGCGCTGACATGTCCGACGGAAGGTCGATATCGCGTGCATTTGCCGGGCGGTCCGCAGGATTTCGCCGAGTTGGCAGCGGCCTTGGACGTGGCGGAGGTGGCGGCTTCGCAGGCGGCGCAGGCAGGGGCGGTTTTGGCGGGTGCGGGTCAGGTGCAGGTTACAGTGACGCAGGCGCTCAACCGGGTTAACGTGGAAGGCCGCGACGTGCTGGTCGATGCCGAGGTCGAAGCGCTGGCATTTGGCAGGCCGGCGATTGCCGGAGTTTGAAAGGTATTATTGATGGATAAAGGGCAGAAATGAACGCGCGACAATCGCTGGATCCGTTGTTGCAGCCGTACCGGCTGAAGCATTTGACCTTGCGCAATCGGATCATGACGACGTCGCATGAACCGGCCTATCCCGAGGATGGCATGCCGAAGGCGCGGTATCGGGCCTATCACGTCGAGCGGGCCAAGGGTGGGGTGGCTTTGACGATGACGGCGGGGTCGGCGGTGGTGTCGCGGGATAGTCCTCCGGCGTTCAACAATGTGCTGGCCTATAAGGACGAGGTGGTGCGCTGGATGGCGGAACTGACCGACGCCTGCCACGAGCATGGCGCGGCAGTGATGATTCAATTGACGCATCTGGGGCGGCGGTCGTCGTGGTCAAACGGCGATTGGTTGCCGATTGTTTCGGCCTCTGGTGAGCGCGAACCGGCGCATCGGGCGTTTCCGAAAGTTATCGAAGATTGGGATATGGCGAGAATCGCGCGCGACTATGCCGATGCGGCAGAGCGGATGCAGGCGGCTGGGTTGGACGGGATCGAGCTGGAGGCTTATGGGCATCTGCTCGATGCGTTTTGGTCACCGGGGTTAAATGCGTTGGATGCGCCGTTCAGCGGCTCGCTGGAAAACCGGATGCGGTTTCCGATGCAGGTTTTGAGCGCCATTCGGGAGCGAGTTGGGGCGGAATTCATTGTTGGAGTGCGGTTTTCGGCGGATGAAAGCCGTGAAGGCGTGGTGGGCAATGCCGAGGGGATGGAGATTGGGCTGCGATAGAAGAATTCGGTGTTTGTTGATTTTCTCAACATCATTCGCGGCACGATCGAGACCGATGCAGCCTTGACCGGGGTCATTCCGCTGATGGGGATGAAATCGGCGCCGCATCTGGATTTTGCCGGGGAAGTGCGGGCGGCGACCGGGTTTCCGACCTTTCACGCGGCGAAGATTTCCGATGTGGCGACGGCACGGCACGCGGTGGCGAACGGGCTTTTGGATATGGTCGGGATGACACGGGCGCATTTGGCGGACCCGCATATTGTGAAGAAGATTATAGAGGGGCGTGAGGGTGAGATCAGGCCTTGCGTGGGGGCGACGTATTGTCTGGACCGGATCTATCAGGGGGCCGATGCCTTGTGCGTGCATAATGCCGCGACCGGGCGCGAACTGGCGATGCCGCAGGTGATTGCGCGGGCATCGGTGCGGCGTCGGGTTGTGGTGGTTGGGGCCGGGCCAGCGGGGTTGGAGGCGGCGCGGGTGGCCGGTGAACGTGGGCACGAGGTTGTGGTGTTAGAGGCGGCGCAGGTGGCGGGTGGGCAGGTGCGGTTGTGTGCGTTGAGTCCACGCAAGAAGGATATGCTGGGGATTGTCGATTGGCGGATGTCGGAATGCGCTCGGCTGGGGGTGGAATTCAGGTTCGGGGTTTGGGCGGAAGTGGCGGATGTTTTGGCTTTGGCGCCGGATGTGGTGATCGTGGCGACGGGGGGCTTGGCGGATTCGGAGGTGTTTGCGGCGGGGAATGAGTTGGTGGTGTCGGCTTGGGATATACTTTCAGGCGATGTGAAGCCGGGGCAGGACGTGCTGATCTGGTGAAATAAAGAAACATCTAGGAATATATATTTTGAATGGTTTGTCTC
>JANMOK010000133.1:0-2645 GCA_031369165.1 Paracoccaceae bacterium | reverse complement strand
GCACCATGATCTGCACGATAACTGCCGCGAATCCGGCACGAACCGACTTTTCGGTGTGTTCCTCGCCTTCCATCTCGATGAAGATTTCCGTGCTGGCCTTGTAGAGCAGGAACACCCCGCCGGCGAGCAACAGCACGTCGCGCCAGCTGAGGTCGAAATTCACGATGGTCAGAAATGGCGCCGTCAGTCCGATGATCCAGGTGATCGACATCAACAGCAGGATGCGCAGGATCAGCGCCCCGGCCAGGCCGATATAGCGGGCCTGGGCCTGTTGCGCCTTGGGCAGCCGACCAGCGGCGATCGAGATGAAAATCACGTTATCAACGCCAAGCACGATTTCCAGCAGGGTCAGGGTCAAAAAACTGGCCCATACGGCCGGGTCGGTCAAAAGTTCAAGCATGGGAAACTCCGGTCATCCGAGGTGACAAATGGGCGAGGTTGCGCCAACAATCAAGCATGCGTATCGCGCGATGTCAGATCGGGGATGATCGACAGGTCGAAATCCTCGGAATGGGCAATAATGGCCTTTGGTGTGAACAGCACGACGCCATATGCGCCGGGTTCATCGACGGCGATGCTGGTATCCCAAGAATCGAGCAACAAGGGCGACTGGTGCACGGTAGATTTGAACGTCGTCAGGCCAATCCCGCGCGACGAAGCGGAAATAGTCCTGTGCACATGCCCGGCAAAAATATGCGAGACCCGGCCCTGACACATGTCCAATAACACCTCGGCGTCGCGCAGTTTCATCGCGTCAAGACCGGGATAGCCAATGTCAAAAGCCGGATGGTGCATGTAGAGCGATACGCGCCGACCATCGGCACTGTCCAAAGCTGCCGCCAACCAAGCGACACGCTTTTCACACAGCCGACCCCAATGCCGATGCGGCCCTTCGTCCAAAGTATCGAGCAAGATCAATCGCTCATTTCCCGTGTCAAAAAACGACTGCATAAACCCGTTTTTATCGGCTTTTACCCCCCCAAAAGCCTCTAAAAACGCCCCCCTTTTGTCATGGTTTCCCAGTGTCAGGCTGACGGGAATGGGCAGTTTAGCCAGTCTTTCACCCAAAGCCCGATAGACTTTCCGCTTCCCATGATGCGCCAAATCCCCCATCAAAACCAGCCGCGCTGCATCGGGATGCCGCGCCAGCATGTGTGTTAGGGCTGATTCAAACCGAACCCACGGGTCGATGCCAATGATCGTTTCACCGCTTGGTTTCAGGTGCAAATCGGTCATGACGATGATTTTGGTATCCGGCAAATCCGCCCCTGCCTTCGCGCCGCGTTCGACTGCCATTCAACAGCAAACGCAGCGCGTGATCCAGTGGCAGCGGTTCTAGGCGGCCATCGCCGTCAACTGGCCCATGAACCCCGCCAGATCGAAATAGGCGTCATGCGACACGATCTTGCCGCCTTCGATGCGATCAACTGCAACCGCGTCGATGCTGACCGCACGCCCGGTGGCCGGCATCCCTGCGAATTCGCTGGTGTGAACCCCGCGCCAGACCAGACGGGTGGCGACCATGTCACCCTCGGCAACCTGCGACAGGATCTGGTGTTTGGCCTCGCTGAAAGCGGCGACGAACCCTGCTCCGGCAGCAAAAAAGTTTTCCATATCCATCGGTCCTGGCGCACCCGGCATGGTTGCGACCAGCTTGGGCGAGCAAATGGAGGTAAAGGCCGCTTTGTCGCCGTTGTCGAAGGCGAGGTGGAAAGACTGGCATAGCTTCTTGTTGGATCCAGTGGACATTTCGGTTTCTCCTTGTTGATCCGATGGCTTGTACTTGCCACCGCAGAAACCGCCGCGCATCGGGGTGATCCCCTATTGGCAAAGAATTACAGCAAGGCGTTATGGGTGGCGTAAAGCGCCGCCCCCGTGCGCGTCGTGCAGCCGGTCTTGTCGAAGATATGGCTAATGTGATGTTCAACGGTCTTGGGAGAAATCCCCAAGTCGCGGGCGATCGCTTTGTTCGAATTCTGCCGCGCCAACAGCCGCAACACCTCGATCTCCCGCTCGCTCAAACTAACGCCCGCGCTGCGGCGTTGTTTCGTTGTCTCGCCCGCTGCTGACAGCACGGCATCAACCGCACGCGGGTCAAGTTGCCCGTCGCGCCCAAGTTTGGTCAAGGCCTTGGCCGCGACGCCCGCATCGCTGCGTTCGCGGTACGGACGCTCCTCGGTCAAAGCAGCAAAGGCGTTGGCGGCAGCCAGAATACGCGCCGGACCGGATTGTTCACCCGCGTTCAACCCACGGTGATACCCCGATCCGTCCAACCTTTCGTGATGCGTCGCCGCCAGCCGCGCCGCAGGGGCCAGCGCGGGCGATCCGGCAAAAACCCGTTCGGTCAGATAGGGGTGCAGGCGGATACGTTCCCATTCGGCGGGGGTCAGCGGGCCAGGACGGGCCAGCAATCCGGCGCTGACACCAAGGCGACCGACGTCGTGGATGTAACCGGCAGTGGCTAGCGTGGCAGCGTCAGTTCCGGGTAAGCCAGACAATCGTGCGGCACCTGCGGCCAGTTCTGCAACCCGCCGCGAATGGCCCAAGGTCTGCGGAATCTTGGCATCGGTGAAATCGGCAATAGCTTCCAGCGCCAATGTCAGCGGTGGCCCAGAAAGCACCACCGATGTCCCCGGTTCTGCCGC
>JANMOK010000124.1:0-2467 GCA_031369165.1 Paracoccaceae bacterium | reverse complement strand
TGGTGGCACCGGCAATGATGTGATGACCGGCGGCTTGGGCTTTGACACCTTTGTATTTGAAACCCGTGCCGGCATCGACAAGATCACCGATTTTGCCAGCGGGTTTGATATGATTTCATTTTTGGCCGAAGGGGTGATGGATTTTTCCAGCGCGGTTATCGACAAGATTCGCCTCAGCGCCAACCACCTTCACGCCGTTATTGAATGGAGTTTTGAGGATCAGCACAATCGCATTGTCCTCTCGGATGTCACGGTTGAATTTGCCCAGTCCGATTTTGCCAATTTCAGCTTTTCCGACGCGGCCTTGGCGTGGTTTGGCTAGAGCGGCTCAGACGATGACAGAATCGTCTGAGCCGCTCTAACTTATTGAATTTACGCATTTCGGACGGCAAAACCGGTTCCCACTTTTGCCTGAAATGCTTTAGGTTTTGTGGAAGGCCGCCATATGGAACGTGGCACGTTCTGGGTCGTGGTTGGATTGGCCAACCGGGCAAGCGCGGCGCACTTGGCAACCTTGGGTCATGCAGGGAAGGCCAGGCTCGCTGTTGAGATAGGCGTGGCAGGCGGCGGTGTCGTAGCGGTCGGGTAACATGGCCTTGGCGGGGCAAGCGGTGCGGCAGGGTTGTCCGACACAGGTTTCGCAGGGCGCGTTTGCGGGTTTGGCACGAAGGTCCAGCTTGGCGTCAAACGCCAAGGCGGCGCGAAACGACACCAACAGGCCTTGGCTTTCGTGCACCAGCAAATGCACTGGCGATTGCCATGATCGGCCACTGGCCAAGGCCCATTTGAAGAACGGTTGGTAAGGCTGCCCGAAGGGAAAATAGACGCGGGCTTGCAGGGATTGCGCGATAGGTGTGACAATGCGCTGTGTCCAACGGTCAAGCGGGTTGGGAATTTGGTCGTGAAATTCTTTGGAATTGCTGAAAATTGGCCAGAAATTGCGCCCATCGGGGCCGATCAAAACCAAGGTTCGCGTAGCCGGGTCGGGGCGCAAATCCGCTTCAGGGTGGAGTGCAGCCAGCGCCACCAGACCGTGTGGGGCTAGCTTCCTGGCAAACATTTTAGCCCCTGATCAGCGTGCCCGCACCGTGGGCCGTGAACAGTTCCAGCAGGCAGGCGTGCGGGGCGCGGCCATCGAGGATGACCACGGCGCGAACGCCGCCTTTGATCGCCGCCAGCGCCGTTTCGGTCTTGGGGATCATGCCGCCAGAAATGACCCCGCTTTCGGTCAGTTCGTGCACTTCTTCCGGCGAGAGCTGGGTCAGCACTTCGCCCTCGGCGTTCTTGACGCCCGCGACATCGGTCATCAGCAGGAACCGGTCGGCTTTCATCGCGGCGGCGATGGCACCGGCGGCGGTGTCACCGTTGACGTTGAAGGTCTCGCCCTTTCGACCCGCGCCGATGGGGGCGACGACGGGGATGAAGGCGTTGTTGATGAAGGTGCGCAACAATTCGGGGTTGATCTCGACCGGTTTGCCGACAAAACCCAGGTCCGGGTCATCGGGTTCGCAGATCATCAGGTTGGCGTCTTTGCCCGAAAGGCCGACGGCTTTGCCGCCTTGGGCGGAAATCGCCTGACAAATCGCCTTGTTGATGCGGCCCGACAGCACCATTTCGACAACTTCCACGGTCGCGGCATCGGTGACCCTTTTGCCGCGCACGAAGGTGGATTTGATGTTGAGCCGCTCCAGCATCTGGTTGATCTGCGGGCCACCGCCATGCACGATGATCGGATGGACGTTGCATTGTTTCATCAAAACAACGTCGCGGGCGAAGCGTTCCATCGCATGGGCGTCGCCCATCGCGTGGCCCCCCAGTTTGATGACAACCGTCGCGCCGTCGTAGCGTTGCAGGAACGGCAAAGCCTCGCTCAAGGTGCGGGCGGTGGCGATCCAGTCGCGTGTCATGGCAGACGATTTTTCCATTTTGCCCCTGTGAGTCGACTCGAATTACATCGTGGCAATCGTGCTTCGCAGAATATTGAGGCCAAGGCCAGTCTGCGATGAAGTCAGGATGATTTCGGGGTAGGCGGCCACATGACGCCGCATAGCGGTGCGGGTAGCTTCGATTGAGGTTTCCAATTCGGATTTTGCCGGTTTGTCGATTTTAGTCAGCACAGCCTGGAAGTTCACCGCGGATCGATCCAGCAACGACATGATTTCCTCATCCACCGCCTTGGCCCCGTGCCGACCGTCGATCAACAGGAATACCCGACGCAGGTTTGGCCGCCCGGACAGGTAGTTTTTCAACAGCCGCTGCCAGGTTTCAACGACTGCTTTAGGAGCCTCGGCGTAACCATAGCCCGGGACATCGACCAGATAGCGGGTCTCGCCCAGCGCAAAAAAGTTGATTTCCTGCGTTCGTCCCGGCGTGTTGGAAGTTCGTGCCAAGGCCTTGCGACCGGTCAGAGCATTGATCAGGCTTGACTTGCCAACGTTGGAGCGGCCGGCGAAGCACACTTCAAGAC
>JANMOK010000119.1:0-4197 GCA_031369165.1 Paracoccaceae bacterium | reverse complement strand
GATAGTCGGGGTGATGGCTTTGGTGATGACGCGGCTGCCGTTCGGGCGGGCGCTTTATGCCACGGGTGGCAATCCGAACGCGGCGGTTTATGCCGGGATTGATGTCGGGCGGACGCGGTTTTGGGCGTTTTGTTTGTCGGGCGCCTTGGCGGGGCTGAGCGGCTATCTGTGGGTGGCACGCTATGCGGTGGCCTATGTCGATATTGCGCCAGGGTTTGAGCTGGACGTGGTGGCCGCTTGCGTGATTGGCGGCATTTCGATTGCCGGTGGCATTGGTTCGGTCGGCGGGGCGGTTTTGGGGGCATTGTTTTTGGGGGTGATCAAGAACGCCCTGCCGGTGGTGCATATTTCGCCGTTCTGGCAACTGGCGATTTCGGGGACGGCGATCATCGTGGCGGTGGCGTTGAACGCGCGGGCGGAACGGCGCAAGGGGCGAATTATTTTGCGGCGGGCTGAAGCATGAGCGCGCCGGATCGGGCGATTCCGGACCGGCTGCAATCGCGGCTGGCGGGAGCTTTGCAGAGCTGGGAAAGCTTGCTGATCGTGGTGGCGGTGGCGATTTTCGGGATCAATTCCTTTGCCTCGCCCTATTTCCTCAGCGCCTGGAGCCTGTCGGACGCGACGTTCAATTTCACCGAAAAGGCGATGATCGCTTTTGCCATGGCGCTGGTGATTATTGCGGGCGAGATTGATTTGTCGGTGGCGGCGATTGTGGCGCTGGTTTCGACCATGATGGGGCTGATGTTGCAGTTTGGCGTCGGCACACCGGGGTTGGTGCTGGTCGGGTTGCTGACCGGGCTGCTGTGCGGGGTTTTCAACGGGCTGCTGGTGACGCTGCTGAACCTGCCGTCGATCGTGGTGACGATTGGCACGATGAGCCTGTTTCGCGGGATTTCGTTTATCATCCTCGGCGATCAGGCTTTCAATGGGTATCCCAAGGATTTCGCGTTTTTCGGGCAGGGCTACGTGTTCTGGGTGATCTCGTTCGAGCTGGTTTTGTTTGCTGTCCTTGCGGTGGTGTTCGGGGTTTTGCTGCATTGGACCAGCTTTGGCCGCACGGTTTACGCGATTGGCAACAACCCGGTGGCGGCGCTGTTTTCCGGCATCCGGGTAAATCGGGTCAAGCTGATATTGTTCGCGCTGACCGGGGTGATGGCGGCGGTGGCGGGGATTTGTTTGACCTCGCGGCTGGGCTCGACGCGGCCGTCGATTGCGACGGGCTGGGAGCTGGAGATCGTGACCATGGTGGTTTTGGGCGGGGTCAATATCCTTGGCGGCTCGGGGACGATTCCGGGCGTGGTGCTGGCGGCGCTGATCATGGGGCTGGTGACGTTTGGCTTTGGTTTGCTGAACGTGCCGGGGATTGTGATGAGCATTTTCATCGGGCTGCTGCTGATTTTGGTGATTGCGCTGCCGATTGTGTGGCGGCGGGTGCGGGGGTGAAAGTTGGCGGTTTTGCATAGACCGCTCATCCGGCGCTGGGCCCCGGTGGGGCGAAGGGAGTTGGGGGCAGCGTACGGTGGGGTAACGGGTTGTTAAGGATTTTCGGCTAGGAATTGCCGGTAACTTTATTGCCAGGATTCCGACCTTGATTTTGACTTTAGCGAATTATTGCAGAGCGGTGTTTGCGAGGGTTCTGCTTGGCTTGGCAGCGTTGCCGGGCGGTGCTTTTTGTGGCGCGGGAACGGAAGTGCGTCTGTTTTTCAAGCGATCCGGATGGCGGTCTTTGCTTGGGCGACCGAGCATCGGCGAAGGTGTTGAATGGTCTGGCAAGTGCTGCGATACTGGTCAAAACGGGGACCAAGATGCAGAAATACGCGTTCAAGATGCAGCTGAACCCCGGGTGCCGGGACGAATATATCCGTCGCCACGACGCGATCTGGCCGGAACTGGTGACGCTGCTGAAGGACGCCGGGATCAGCGATTATTCGATCCATCTGGACGAAGCCACGAACGTCTTGTTTGCGGTGCTGTGGCGGCGCGACGATCATGCGATGGACGATCTGCCGGCCAGCGCAATCATGCAGGAATGGTGGGCGTTCATGGCCGACATCATGGCAACCAGCGCCGATGGCTCACCGGTGGCGGTGCCGTTGGCCAACGTGTTTCATTTGGCCTGAGGCATGGAAAGTTTGCGCCACGCGGCGGTGCTGGATATTGGCAAGACCAACGTGAAACTGGTGCTGGTCGACATGATCACCTTTCGCGAGATCAAGGCTTTGTCGATGCCCAACGTGGTGCTGGAGGACGGGCCGTACCGGCATTTCGACACCGAGGCGATCTGGCGGTTTCTGCTGGCATCCTTGAAGGAATACCAGCGATTTTACGATGTTGAAGCGATAACGGTGACCGCGCACGGGTCTTGCGCGGCATTGGTCGATGCAGAGGGGAATCTGGCGCTGCCGGTGCTGGATTATGAAGACAAGAAGCCCGGCGAGCTGGCGTTTTATTATGACCGCCTGCGCCCCGATCTGGCCGTTTCGGGTTCGCCCCGGCTGGAAGGCGGCTTGAACCTTGGGGCGCAGATTTTCTGGCAGTGGAAAACATTTCCCGAGGAATGGGCCAAGGTCGCGGCAATCCTGACCTGGCCGCAATATTGGGCGTTTCGCCTGTGCGGCGTCATGGCCAGCGAAGTGGCGTCGCTGGGTGCCCACAGCGACTTGTGGGAACCGTTGAACCGCAGGTTTTCGACCCTGGTTGTCAAGATGGGCTGGCAAAAACTGCTGCCACCGATCAAGTTTGCTTCCAGCAGGCTTGGTGCGGTCACCGAGCAGGTGGTTGGCGAAACCGGGTTGAAACCGGTGACTGGCGTCTGGTGCGGCATCCACGATTCCAACGCTTCGCTATTGCCGCATGTGTTGAACCGCGAACGTCCGGTGACGGTGGTATCGACCGGGACCTGGGTGATCATGATGGCTTTGGGCGGGGCGCAGATGGTGCCCGATCAGGCGCTTGAAACCCTGTGGAACGTCGATGCCTTGGGCGACCCGGTGCCCTCGATCCGCTTCATGGGCGGGCGGGAATATTCGGTGCTGATGGAAGGGCGCCAGGCCGGATGCAGCGAGAGTGAATTGACGCGGGTTGTGACGGCACCGATCCGGGTTGAGCGCGGTGCCGAGATCGGACAGTTTCAATGGAGCACGGATCCCGCCAGTCTTAGCGATGGCGAATGTTTTTCGGCGGTATCGCTGTTTTTGGCACGCGAATGCGCCCGGCGCATGGACTGGATCGGGGCGCGCGGCCCGATCATTGTCGAAGGTCCGTTTGCGGGCAATGCGTTATTTCTGGATGCCTTGGCGCTGTTGACCAAGCGCGCTTTGCGCACCTCGGCGGGGAATGCGACCGGTACGTCGGTGGGGGCGGCATTGTTGATCGCCCGGCCCGAACGCGTGGGGCAGACCGTCGAACACAAGATCGGGGCGGTGGTGTGGGGCATGCGGGATCAGATATTGCAGCGGCAAGGCAACAGGAGCGACCCGCCGGTCAAGCGCTGACGCGCAGGTTGCTGAAAAAGGCTTCGGTGCCGATATCGACCCACAGTCCAACCGCGCCTTGGGTAGCGGGAACTTTGTTCTGTACGGTCAGAACGATACGACCGTCAACGCTGGCCGTGACCTGATGGTGGCTTATTGCCAATTTCAGGTGCATCCAGGTGTCGGGCCGGATATCCGCACCCGCTTCGTAGGACCCATCAGGATGGCAATCGCGCAGCCGCTGGAAATCCCAATCCGGATAGGCGAAATACTGCACCGCCCTTTGGTCGCGCGGCGGTGGCGGATTCATCGGACGGCCATTGAGCGGGCGCAGGTATACCGCCTCGAAGGCGCTGGCTTCGGGATTGATCCGGCAGGCAATTCCAGCGAAGCCGCGTGCGATGGGCGGGGCATCGGGCACCAGCCGGGACAGGATGTCGACTTCGATGACACCATTTGCCAGCGTCACCGGCACGATCACGAAGGTCGGTTTGTCGATCATTTCCGCGCTGCCAAGGCGCGGTTCGAGGACCACGCGGAGCGCCTGGCGGCCTTGGATGACCACGCTCCGCGCGGTAACGCGGTTTCGCGGCGCTGTGGCCAAAGAATCGGTCGAGAATTCTTGAGTAACCAATGCGCGATCCTTCCGGCGGGAAAAAAATTCTGCGAGGCGCCGTTCGCACAACAGAGGTTATTTTGCGCCCGTGTTCAAGTTTGCGCATTC
>JANMOK010000108.1:0-8097 GCA_031369165.1 Paracoccaceae bacterium | reverse complement strand
GCCCGGTCCCAGTGTTTCTGGATGCGAAAATAGACCAGCGTCAGCGCGAAAATAATGGCGGTCAGCACAACCGCCTGCGCCGCCGCATCACCCATGCGGAAAAAGCGAAAGCCGGATCGATAGATCGAAAACACCAGCGTGGGCATGGTGGAATTGCCGTTTCCAAGGCGCGTCAGGATGTAGATGTAGTCAAACGCCTGAAAGGCGTGGATGGTGGCCAGCACGGCCTGAAAGAACAGGCTTGGGGCCATTGCGGGAAGGGTGATGTAAATCAGCCGTTGCCAGGCCGTGGCACCGTCGATGCGGGCGACCTCGTAATGTTCGCGCGGAATCGCCTGCAGACCGGCGAGAAAGATTATCATCCCCTCACCAATCGCGCCCCAGACGTTGACGATGACCACCGAATAGAGCGCGATGTTGGGGCTGAGCCATGAAACCGGATTGCCGCCAAGGCCGGTGATGATGGCGTTCAAAACTCCACGATCCTCGGCATACATCCATGTCCAGACCAAGCCGACTGCGGTGGGCGAGGAGATGACGGGTAGGAAATACAGCGCTCGAAACAGGCCAACGCCTTTGATTTTGCGGTTCAGCATCAGGGCGACGGCGAGCGATAATACCAAAGTCAGCGGTACATAGAGGGCGGAAAAGGCGAAGGTGTTCCATAGTGAACGCGTGAACATACGGTCACTGGGAAAGTCAGTATAGTTCTCGACCCCGGCATAGGTCACCGGGGTCAGCAAATCCCAGTCGGTGAAGCTAAGGCCGATGGTTGCGGCAATCGAGCCAAGGGTGCCGACGGCAAGGCCAAGCAATGTGGGGGCCAGGAAAAGCAGCACCCAGAACCGCTCGCGGCCCAAGGGTCGCAGGCCGCCCATCATCGGCGGCCTGTGTTAGGTTGGGTTGGTTTCACTTGTTGCGTGCCAAAGCGTCGTCGCCACCGGCGACGGCTTCGGCCAAGGCATCTTCCAAAGGTAATTGTTCGGTCCAAGCCAGGTTCAATGCGTCACCCATGGCGGCGGACCATTCTTCATAGCCGCGAAATACTGGTTTGAGATGCGCATAGGCCAAGGCATCGACGAAAAGCTGGTGATTGATCGGGGTTGGCTGCTCCAGATACGCCGAGCTGGTTGCCACGCTTTCACGGATGGGAATGGCAAGGCCGATTTTGGCCAGTTCCGATTGGCCTACATCGCCAAACGCGTATTTGACAAACTCCCACGCGGCATCGGGGTTTTTGCTGTCTTTGGCGATGACAAAGCCGGCACTATTCACCCCAGTCGCGCGTCCTGCTGGGCCGATTGGCAATGGAGCGACATCAAAGTTAAGCTTTGCTTCGTTGTATTCGGGCACCGACCAGTGGCCGGATACGCCCATTGCGGAAATGCCCGAAAGGAAACCATCCCAGCCGTATTGTTCTAACTGCTGTGCGGTGGGCATGGATTTATCCGTCAGCCACATGTCGGCAATGAATTGGAAACCTGCCATTGCTTCTTCGCTGTCGATTAGGGTTTTGCCAGCCGGAATATCGATGATATCACCGCCATGCGCCCAGATCACGGCTCCCCAAAACGGTTCAGGGTCCAAAGCCTCGGCCCAGAATCCCCATTGATCGGTCGATCCGTCAGCGTCTTTGTCCAGCGTCAGCGATTTGGCGGCGGCACGAAAATCGTCGTAGGTCCAAGTGTCATTCGGATAGGCGACGCCGGAGGCATCAAACATATCTTTGTTGTAATACAAAACGATGGTCTGAAAGTCTCGCGGCAGGCCGTAAATGCCGTCGGGCGTTTTGTAGGCTTCCATTGTGATCGGATAAACGCCGTCAAGAATGGTCGGGTCGGCGTCGAGGTAGGGCTGCAGGTTCAACAAAACACCGCGCGACTGCCAGTCAGGGTAAAGCGGGGCGTCCATGGCAAACACATCGGGCGGTGTGCCACCGGCCATCAGAACACGGATTTTCTCCCAATATGAATCCCAATCGCTGACTTCGACGGTGACTTTGATGTCGGGATGTTGCGCCTCAAACCCGGCGACAATGGATTTCCAGACTTCGCCCTCCTGCGGGCTGCCCCAAAGTTGATAGGTGATTTCGGTTTGGGCGAAGGCACTGCTGCCAAGACCAAAGGCCAGTGCGGTGGCGAGTGTTAAGCGTTTCATCATGCTCCCCTTGTTATGGTGCCTGTTTGCAGCAGCAGGCGATCGGCATTGTCGAAATAGATTTTGTCCAGCACGTCGCGCGGCAGACCCAAACCATAAATGCGCCAGCGGCCTTGGCCGGGAACCACGTCGGAACCGTAGTCGAAATATTCGTCTTCTGTCTCCAAAAACCTTGCATAGATTTGGTAGGAGGCAAGGTCGGGACCAGCGTCGATGCCAAACAGAATCCGGTCGGCGTGGCGCTGGAAAAAGCGTTTTGCGCTGTAAGGCTGGCGACCCAGTTCACTGATCCGCGCCGAAATATCGACGTGGAAGTTCGGACATTCGTCGAGCAGGGCGCTGACCCAAGCGAGGTTTTCCGAATAACAGCCGACATGCGCACCGATGAAGGTTGTGTTTGGGTGACACCGGATCAGGCGGGCGAAAGCTTCGATCAGGGTTGCGAACGCCGGAAACGGCGGTGCGAATTGCCAATCCGGATGGGCGTGCAGTTCTTCCCAACGTTCGTTTTGTGAGTTGACCGGGTCGAAAAATGCGACGGGATCGGCGATGTGGATGAGGACGGGAAGGTTCAGTTCGGCGCAGATGGCCCAGACCGGATCAAGGCGCGGATCGTCGATGGCGACAAGGTTTTGGTTTTGGTCGCGCACATGCAGGCCGAAGTTTTTCCAGATTTTCAGCCCTTGCGCCCCACGCGCGGTTTGGGCGCGGAAACGTTTCGCCGAATTTTCGCCGAACTTGTCGCCTTCCTCGGGCCATTTCGTCCAGTCAACGCCGCCAAACATGCAGAATCTTTCGGGTGCTACCTGCTTGAATTTCCTCAGGCGCTGATCGAGAATCGCCTCGCCCCAACCGCCGTCGAGATCGACATAGGTGGTAACTTGGGCTTCGTCCAAACGGTCCAGTAATTCACCGACCGGGCGGTTCGACCAGCCGCCGCCGAAATCGGGGCCAAGGTGGTTGTGGGCGTCGATGAAGGGGCGATAGGGGCCAGAGATTTCGGTCGTTGGCACTGACAGGCGCGACTTTGGTTGATAGTCAACCAAGGTCAGCGATTTGGGGGTTTCAGCCAAGGCGAACACCGGTTTCGCTGTGGAACAGGTGCAACGCTCCGGGCTTTGGCATAAGCCCAATCACGTCGCCTTTGGTGATGGCTTGGCGCTCGTTCAGGACGACGTTCAAGATTTGATCACCAACTTTGGCGTTGATGAACATCGTCGCTCCAGTGGTCTCGACGCGTTCAACGCGGGCTTTGATTGCGGCGGATTCGTGCACGGCAATGTCGACATGTTCGGGCCGCAGGCCACAAATGACCGGACCATCGGGCAGATGATCTGGCAAGGAAAGGCGAATTTCCGCCGCTTGAAAATGGCCATTTTCCACCCGACCTGTGAACTGATTCATCGCTGGCGACCCGATAAAACCGCCGACAAAGGCGTTGGCGGGTCGGTCGTAAAGCTCCAACGGAAGCCCAAATTGTTCAACTTTGCCCGCCCGCATCACCACAATTCTATCGGCCATTGTCATAGCTTCGACCTGATCGTGGGTGACATAGATCGAGGTAGTGCCAAGACGGTCGTGCAACCCGCGAATTTCCGCCCGCATTTGCACGCGCAACGCGGCGTCTAAGTTCGACAACGGCTCATCAAACAAAAACACCGCCGGATGTCGCACGATTGCCCGGCCCATCGCCACCCGCTGGCGCTGGCCGCCCGACAGGTGGCGCGGGTAGCGGTCTAGGTAGTCGCTCATCCCCAGAATGGCGGCGGCCTCTAGCACACGGGTGTCAATGTCGCGCTTTTGACCCCCGCGCAGTTTCAGCGAAAACGCCATATTTTCGCGCACATTCATATGCGGATACAGCGCATAGTTCTGGAAAACCATCGCGATGTCGCGTTCTTTCGGCTCGACCTCGTTGACCACTTTGCCGGCAATGGAAACCGTGCCGCCGGTGATATCTTCCAGCCCAGCAATCATCCGCAACAGGGTGGATTTGCCACAGCCGGATGGGCCGACAAGGGCAACGAATTCGCCCTGCTTCACATCAAAGCTGACGCCGTGCATCACCGGCAGTGAGCCGTAGCTTTTGTGCAAGTCGTGAATCGCGACCCCGGCCATCGCTTAAGCCACAGGCAGAATGGCGGACGGCATTTCCGGCAAAGTCTGGCCGCCGTCGATGACGATGGTCTGCCCGGTGATATAGGCGGCTTCGTCGGAAGCGAGGAAGCGCACGGCATGGGCGACTTCGGCAGGGGTGCCAAGGCGGTGCAACGGCACTGCTGCGCGTTGGCGTTCGGCGTAACCCGCGCTTTGGTGCGCCTCAAAACCTTCGGTCAGGATATTGCCCGGCTCAACAGCGTTGACGGTGATGTTCCAAGGGGCCCATTCCAGGGCAGCTGTGCGCATGAAACCAAGGATACCGGCCTTGGTTGTGGCATATGCCGCGTAACCGGGCGAGGAAACCCGTGGGCCGGTGATAGAGGAAAGGAACACCACACGCCCGGATTTTTGGACCTGAAACTGTGGCAAGCAGGCCTGCGCCATCAGGAACGGCCCGCGCAGATTGACGGCCATAACCGCATCCCATTCTTCAACTTTTAACGCGGCTATTGGCGTATTTGGATAGATCGCCGCGTTGGCCACGAGAATGTCGAGCCGACCGAAACGGGCGACGGTTTCGGCGATGGTAGCATTCACATCCTTGGTGTTGGTCGTGTCGCAGTGGCGGAAAGCGACGTGTAAACCGTCGCCGACCAGGGTTTTTGCAGCGGCTGCGCCCGCCTCGGCCTCGATGCCAGTCATGACAACATTTGCACCGGCACCCGCCAATTCGCGCACAATCGCCAAACCAATGCCGCGCTGGGCACCGGTGACGATGGCTACCTTGTCTTTCAGATCAAACGCCAAAGCGAATTTCCAAAACAAAATTCCCGTGTCGAGAGGTAGCACGAAAATTGGTTTGGAAAAGCCTTCTTTGAAATTGATTCGTGCAGCAGTTGATTACGACGACAGATCAACGGGATATGTCGATGATTTGGCATTTTATCGACATATCGGGCGTATGTGTCGATTGGATGGACATGGGGACAGATTCAGATTGACGACATTAGCCCGCGCCTGGAATCGTCCAGCAACAATTCACGTCACCCGGGCAAGCTGCCGAAATTTGGGATGATCCCAGCCGCGCGACGTCAGGATTGCTTGCAAAATCCGTACCGCAGAAATGACATCATTTTCGCAGGTGAATAACGGAGTGAAACTGAAACGCAGCAAATCGGGTGCACGAAAATCACCAATAACCCCTTGGCTGATCAAGGCCTGCATCACCGGATAGGCGTTGGCGTGTTGAAACGAAACATGGCTGCCGCGCTGGCTTGGGTTGCGCGGACTTGCAAGCGTCAGATCGGGGCACGATTTCTCGATTTCCGTGATGAACAACTGCGTCAAATCGATTGATTTCTGCCGGACGTCGTTGATGTCAACATCGTCCCAAATATCCAAGGCAGTTTCCAGAATGCGCATCGCAATCACTGGGGGCGTTCCAACACGCAGGCGCTCGACGCCCTTGCCCGGGCGATAAGCTGTCTCGAAGTTGAATGGCGCAGCATGGCCGAGCCAACCCGAAAGGGTCGGCAAGGCTATTTCCTGATGACGCGGCGAAACATAGATAAACGCCGGCGCACCGGGGCCGCCGTTCAGGTATTTGTAGGTGCAGCCGACGGCAAAATCGGCATTGCATTTGGCCAGATTGACCGGGATTGCCCCTGCAGAATGGGCCAGATCCCAGATGGTGACGATGCCCAAGTCTTGCGCCCTGGCGGTCAGCTTCTGCATGTCGTGCATTCGGCTGGTGCGGTAATCAACCTCGGTCAGCATCAACACCGCGACGGATTCATCCAGAGCAGCTTCGACAGTTTCGGGGTTGGGGGCTTTCAGAATATGGCCTTGCGCGAGCGTATCAATCAGCCCTTGCGCCATATAAAGATCCGAGGGGAAATTGCCGTTATCAGACAAGATCACTTTGCGGTTTGGTTTCAGCTTCAGTGCCGCGGCAAGCGCCTGATAAACCTTGATCGACAGCGTATCGCCGATAACAACCGAGTCTTTCTCGGCACCAATCAGCCGCGCAATCCGGCTGCCAATCCGCGACGGTTGATCCATCCAGCCGGCCTGGTTCCAGGCGCGGATTAACATGTCCCCCCACTCATCGTGCATCATCTTGGCGGTCTGGCCGATGGCCGCGATTGGCAGCGGCCCCAGCGAGTTGCCATCAAGGTAGATCACCCCATCGGGCAGATGGAACTTTACCCGTGTTGCCGCGAAATCGGTCTTGTATTTGTGCATGAATTGGTCATCCCTTGTCGCAATCACATCTATCGGAGCCTTGGCGCTCTGCAAAGGGAGCGCGATATGCGACAGACATGGCGTTGGTTTGGCCCGCGTGATTTGACCTCGCTCAGCGACATTCGGCAAGCGGGCGCAGTTGGTGTGGTCAGCGCGCTGCACCATGTGCGAAACGGCGATGTCTGGACGATGGGCGAGATTGAAAAGCGACAGAACGAGGTGCGTTTTTACCCCGACGGCACGCCCAGCGGGCTAGATTGGGATGTTGTCGAAAGTCTTGTGGTATCGGAAGATGTGAAAACCCAAAACGGCGACTGGAAAGCGCATATCGCCAATTACAAGACCTCACTCGCCAATCTGGCCCAAGCGGGCATTGCGACGATCTGCTACAATTTCATGCCAGTGATCGACTGGTCGCGCACCGATCTGGCCTATCGCCTGCCCGATGGCGCGACCTGCATGCGGTTCGATCTGGTCGATTTCGCGGTGTTTGACGTGCATGTTCTGGCGCGGGCCGGGGCGGCCGAAAGTTTTCGGGCCGAGACGCTGGAAGCCGCGAAGGCCCGATTTCTGACCATGACTTCTCAGCAGCATTCGGCACTGGCGAAAAATATTGTGGCCGGCCTGCCGGGAGCGAACCAACACCTGACCCTGGATGATGTGCGCCTGCATTTGGCGCGCTATGACGGCATTTCGCCGGAACGGCTTCGCGCCAATCTGATTGACTTTTTGGGCGAAGTTGCACCGGTCGCCGAAAGTTTGGGTTTGCGCCTGTGCTGTCATCCCGACGACCCGCCGTTTCCTTTGCTGGGTCTGCCGCGCATCATGTCGACTGCCAGCGACTTTGCAGAGGTGATGCAGGCGGTGGATGTATCGGCCAACGGCATCACCCTGTGTTCCGGCTCGTTCGGTGTTGATCCGGACTGCGATTTGCCCGGCATGATGCAGCGCTGGGGTCACCGGGTGCATTTCATTCATTTGCGCAACGTGTTGCGCGAAGAACCGGCCTTTCCGGGCTCGTTTTACGAAGCCAGCCATCTGGCCGGCAGCACCGACATGGTGGCGCTGATTGCCGCGATCCTTCGCGAGGAAGCGCGACGCAGGGCCGAAGGCCGGGCCGTTGCCGAAATTCCCATGCGCCCCGATCACGGCCAAGATTTGAACGACGACCAGCGCCGCGGGGCGCAGCCGGGCTATCCGACCGTGGGACGGCTGAAAGGCTTGGCAGAACTGCGCGGCGTCATGACCGCGCTGGCGCATCCGGTTGAAGGGATCGGGGCTTAGTCAATTATAGCGGCAGCCACTTCTTGCGCCACCAATGCGGCGTCGATAAAGGCTGATATGCACCCTTTCGGGCGAATTTCGCGGATTTGACTAGTTAATGCGGCCCAAAACACCTCCGAAAACCTGCCCGAGACCCCCTAAACCGAGAGTATTTTGGGAACATTGAAATGGTTAATTTTGCGCGATTTTGACTCGATTTGGTTGCGGTTTTCGGAGGTTCTAAGGAGGTTTTCGGGTGTTCAAGAAGACCGTCATCTATTTCCGCCGCACGTGTTCCTGCAGCCTCGGCATGATCTCGACGAAATTGCAGGG
>JANMOK010000071.1:0-2554 GCA_031369165.1 Paracoccaceae bacterium | reverse complement strand
GACGCGCACGGGTTTGTTCCATCGACGCAGGGTGCTTTCAGATTCGCGCTGGACGTAGCGACCATTCACAACCGTATATTCATCAAAAAGGGCGATGCGATCAAAATTCTTGACCAAATCCTTGTTGGTAAAGGGGGCATCCAGCGGCAGCACGTCGCGGCGCATTTTTCCCGAAGCGATCAATCTGGTTTCAACTTCCGCGTAAAACCTGGTCAATTCGTCGGGACTGGTTTGCGGCTGAATATCGGGCAGCGATGTTTTGCTGCATCCCATGACGAGGGCCAGAAGAAGAATAAAGGTCAGACGCACGATGGGCATACGGGATTCCGCGAAACAAATGACATGGTGGCCGCCTTTCGGCGACCCGCGACGATTGCCGGATCAGCCAGCGCTGGAGCCTAGGTTATGTCCGCTGGCGGTTGCTTTGGCTTTGGCCGATGCCAAAGTTGTTTTCAGTTCCGATTCCATTAGCACCAGCTCTTTTTCAGCCGCCGCGCGTTTGGTTTTGCCTTCGTCGGCGATGCGCAGGCTGTCTTCGATGGTGGCGATCAGATCGGTGTTGGCTTTCTTGATTGCCTCGATGTCAAAGACGCCGCGTTCCATCTCGGTGCGAATTTCGACATTGGCTTGCCGTAGGTTTTCGGCGTTCTTGATGAGCAATTCGTTGGTCAGGTCGTTGGCGTCTTTCACCACGACGACCGCTTCACGCGAACGGTGAACCGTGACGGCCTGGGCCAACTGGGTCTCCCAAAGCGGCACGGTGTTAACGAGGGTGGAGTTGATTTTGGTGACCAGCGATTTGTCGTTTTCCTGCACCAACCGAATGGACGGCAGCGACTGCATGGTGACCTGACGGGTCAGTTTCAGGTCGTGGACGCGACGCTCCAGATCATCGCGGGCCGAGCGCAGGTCGCGCAATTCCTGGGCGCGGATAACCCCTTCCTCGGCAGGCGCGTCGGCGACATATTTTTCCTTGGCCGGAATGTCGACAGCGTCGAGTTGCTTGATTTTCTCGGTGCCCGCGGCAATGTAAATGGCCAGCTGGTCGTAGAAATCGAGGGTCTTTTCATAGAGTTTGTCCAGCGATTTGATGTCTTTGAGCAGCACATGCTCGTGGCTGAGCAATTCGCCGGTGATCTTGTCGATCTGGCCCTGAACTTGTTCGTAACGTGCCAGGAATTCGTGGATTGGTGCCGCGCGCCCTAACAGGCGTTCCCACCAGCTCAGCTTTCGATTGGGGTCGAGCTCGGTGACGGAAAACCCGCGCAGGCTGGCGACCATTTCGCGCAAGGCGCCGCCTGCGGGACCGGCATCCTTGTTGCGGACGCCCGCCAGCATTTCCTGGCTGATGATCTGCAACTCGGCCTGGGCGGCGGAACCGAATTGGATGATCGACTGGGTGTTGCCCATATCAAGTTCCGACATGCGTTTGTCAATTTGCGCTTTTTCGGCGGCTGTCGCTGTATCAACCACGACCAGTTCGCGTTTCGGTTCCGGCAGCAATACAGCCGTAACTTGTTCGACATCTTTCAAAGCACTTGCCGCCTGGGCACGGATATCTTCAGCCATGGAAATCTCCTCTATCGGGCAAGAACGCCCTCTTGTTGCAGGCGTTCGCGCAGGACTTCAACTTCGATGTCAAGATCGGTCCGGTCTTCGAGCAACAGCGTTTCGCGCTGGGCATCGAATGATTTTTCAAGGTCGTCCAACAATGCTTCATAAGCTTTTCGTGCCTCGGCGTTTTGGCTTCGGCCATAAATATCGGCGAATTTGACCGTCGCATCGCGTGCCCCCATCAAATAGACCGACAGGAATTTGCGGGCGCGGGTCAGATCGCGCGGGTCTTGTTCGACGGCACGAAATACCTCGCGGGCCGAAGCGCACATGCGCTCAACCCGGGCCTCGAGCATGCGATCGCCAAAGCGCTTGGCGGCACCAAGGGTTTGGCTAAGGTAGGCTTCGCCTAGTTCGACGGCGCGGGCAACCCGGTCGGCCTCGAAGGCGTCAAAACCCTCCAGCCCCTTCTTGCTGAGCGGGTCGATACCAAAGGTCAGCGTGTGGGCGACGGCGGCAACAAGGCCGATGACGATGCTGGTGGGTACACCTTGGCCCCAACCAATCCAGGCAGCGAGAGCGACGCCAAAACCGGTGAGGATAGTAGCGAAAATCTTGCGCGGCAGGGCGGGAGGGCGTGCAACTTTTCGCGCGCTGTAGGCGGCCTGGGCCTTCAAACCTTCACGCAGCAGCCAGGCGGCCAGCAAAAGCAGGGCAAGTGCGCCAAATTCGCCCAGTATTCCGGTCGCATTGCCTCGCTGCAATTCGCCCCAACCCGCGAAAAGCAGGGGTAACGGGGCATAATAAAGCAGCGTGCTGCGCCAATCGGGACGCTCGGCACGGCGATTTCGGAAAGCGTTGCTGCGCGGTGCACCCGGCTGCCGGGGTGCCGGATCGGGCGAATATTTGCCGCCAAAATGTTCGGCTGGCATCAGTTCATTCCCAGCAGCGAAGGACCAAACGAGCCCATAGAAACCGCCCAAATGCTGCCGATAAGAAC
>JANMOK010000399.1:0-1705 GCA_031369165.1 Paracoccaceae bacterium | reverse complement strand
GCAAGACAATTTCAACACCGAAAATCAGCATCGGAAAGATCAGGGCGACCGGCGGGATCGGGTTGACCGGGGACGCATTCATGTTTTCACTGAACATCGCGGGCCGCTGCTCCTGTTGACCGCGCGCGAACCGGCGGCGATAAGGCTGGCGTTCTTTAGCTGATCGAAGGGTGCAATGCTATGGCCGAAACGGCCCACAAAAAACGCGTGTTTTCCGGCATCCAACCCTCGGGCGGTTTGACGCTGGGCAATTATCTTGGCGCGATCAAACGGTTTGTGACCATGCAGGAGGCCGATTTCGAGACGATCTATTGCATGGTCGATCTGCACGCCATCACCGCTTGGCAAGACCCGGCCAAGCTGCGGCACGCTACCCGCGAATTGGCGGCGGGGTTTATTGCGGCGGGGATTGATCCGGCCAAGTCGATCCTGTTCAACCAAAGCCAAGTGCCCGCCCACGCGCAATTGGCTTGGGTGTTCAATTGTGTGGCGCGGTTGGGCTGGATGAACCGGATGACCCAGTTCAAGGACAAAGCCGGCAAAAATGCCGAAGCCGCCTCGCTGGGGCTTTACGCCTATCCAGCGCTGATGGCGGCGGATATTTTGCTGTATCACGCAACGCATGTGCCGGTCGGTGAAGATCAAAAACAGCATGTCGAATTGACCCGCGATATTGCCGCCAAGTTCAACAATGATTTTGCCGTGCCGGGGTTTTTTCCGCTGCCGGAGCCGATCATCGAAGGTGCCGCCACGCGGGTGATGAGCCTGCGCGATGGCACCAAGAAAATGTCGAAATCCGACCCGTCGGATATGAGCCGGATCAACTTGACCGATAGCGCCGATGATATTGCCAAGAAGATTCGCAAGGCCAAAACGGATACCGAGCCGTTGCCCGAGACATTGAAAGGTTTGGACGGTCGACCGGAGGCGCGAAATTTGGTGAATGTCTACGCCGCTTTGGCGGATGTCACGCCTGATGCGGTGATCGAGCAACATGCAGGCGCGCAGTTTGGCACCTTCAAGCCACTTTTGGCTGATTTGGCGGTGGCCAAACTGGAGCCGATTTCGCGCCGGATGGGTGAATTGATGGCAGATGTGGGCGAGATTGATCGGTTGCTGGGGGTTGGTGCCAATCGGGCGGCAGAGATAGCCGAGCCGATTTTGGCGCGGGTGCATGACATTGTGGGGATGGTGAGCAGCAGGTGAGGGGTTGGCGCTGTCGCTAAACCAACTTTCGCGCCTCGTCCACCAGCATCACCGGCACGCCGCTGCGGATGGGGAAGGCGAGGCGGGCTTTTCGGGAGATCAGTTCCTGCGTGGCCGCGTCGTATTCAAGGGCGGTGTGGGTAAGAGGGCAGATCAAGAACTCCAGCATCTTCCGGTCGATCAGCGGCTGGATTGGTTCGTCGCCCGTATCATTCATTGCAGCATGCCTTCCTTGCCCAAAGATCGCAGGGCAAATTCCATCAGCGTGACCAGCGTCTCGCGCCGGTTTTGCAGGTTGGGCGCCTCGAGCAAGGCGTGCTTTTCTTCGGGTGCAAAAGGACAGAGCATGGAGAGCGAATTGATCAGCAGCTCTTCGTCAGCCAGTTTCAGGCTCTCCCAATCGGGGGTGAGCTTGGACGTCTGGAAATAGCGTTCCAGCACCGACATGAATTTCGGCTTGTCAAAATCTGCGTCCGGTTCGAGGGTGCCAAGATCGCGT
>JANMOK010000047.1:0-2083 GCA_031369165.1 Paracoccaceae bacterium | reverse complement strand
GCTAAACCCTTTGCATGGTCCGCCTAGCCCCACAGCCGGCAGAAAATCTGTTGTTCGCACCGATACGCAAGAATTGTGACGCTTTTTGGGCGTAGCACCGCACTATTAATTTTCGGTAAATCTCAAGGGCAGTGGCGCGGTTGACGGGGCTCGAACCCGCGACCTCCGGCGTGACAGGCCGGCACTCTAACCGACTGAGCTACAACCGCCCTGCCCTTGGTGCAAACGTCAACAGGCAAGCCAGTCAACGTCGAGGCGTTCTATGCAGAGCAGCAATGATCGTCAAGCGGATAAGCTTGGGAAATAACATCAATGGCGGGAATGGTGGGTGATGACGGGCTCGAACCGCCGACATCTTCGGTGTAAACGAAGCGCTCTACCAACTGAGCTAATCACCCTACCGCGGCGCTGATATCCCGAAGGGCAACGCCGCGCAAGGGTTGCGGCGCCGCGCAAGCAAATCCGCGACAAAATCCCCCTAAAAGTTTCAGGATTCGCCTGAAAACAGCGCAATGAATGGTAAGTGCCAACGCGGACCCCGTGGTCAAGCTGCAATCGGCCGCGCATTCGCCTTGCCCGCAAGTCGCCGAACCTGCGTGACGCTGAGACATGGTCTGGCCGGGGCACCGTTCAGACAGCCGGTTTTGCCTTGATCCGCGAAAACACGCAACAGCGCGCGGCGCTCGTCTGGCGTCAAATTGCGCAGAACCATAGGCCCCAAAAGCAGCGACTCTGTCGTGCAGCCATTGGCGATGACCAGTTCGTGCCGGTCTAGCGCAAAATGATGCCAAGTGATGTCGCTCCGTCCGCGCATGAACCGGATCCCGGGCATGCCTGCCAGCGATTTGGCCGGAGCAAAGGCTTCGTTGGCACTCAACGCCTCCAACTGACCCCGCCCGCCCACCAGGATTCGGTGCTGCGGCGATACGATCAAATCTCTCGCCGGGTTGTCTCGCCCGAACGAACCGGCCTTGATCATCACTGGTTTGCCTTCGTCCGCAACCCGGTCCAGCGCCTGAATGCCGGACTGTACCCAACGGACGATGCAGGCACCATGGTCCAACGTCGCAACCATATCGCCGGCGCACAACGTCTCGATGGCGCGGGGGCCGGTCGGCGTTTCGATCATTGTGCCGGTAGCATAGCACGGCGGCGGGGACGCTGGCCGGGTCGCATTGAAATTGCCGTTGGCGCTTTCGCCGGAATCCGCAGTGTCGCCATCATAGTTGTTGTCTTGCACGGTACTGCGCACGATTGCGGTGTTTTGTCCGGTCGTGAAAGTGTCGTCCGTCGCGAACACCAGCTTGCCTGAAGACAATCCCGAAAACGGACCAGATCCGGGCGGGTTGACCGAATCGTTGGTGGTAAAGAACGTATCACCTTGTTCCGGCGCAGAACCGCCGCCAGATTCCTTGATCTTGGAGCCGGCGTTGACGCCGAAGTCATACAGGACCCCGTCCCGAATCACGGTGACGCGGATAAACTGCACCTCGTTGGGGTTAAACTCGCCGTTGGCGTTGATATATTGGTCCGGGATCTCGATTTCGACCAGATCGCTGGCCAGGAACGGATTGTTTATGTTGGTGAAAGTTGTTGAGCCGCCGTTGGAGTCTATTCCACCAAAGTAGGCGACCTGGCTACCGGAAAATGTCAGTACTGTCATGGCCACCCCCCGTTTGACTTGATATTCGCACTAGAGGAAAATGATTAATTCAAAGTAAGCGCCGGACGACTGCTCCGCGCAATGCGGACCGATTGAACACCAACAGGCACGAAGCCAAGCATCACGCTTCAGTCTTGGTCATTTCTTTTTTCGCTTTGGGTGGCTTATCCATCTGGGTCGGATTGTTCAATTTTTGCAAAACGACCCGATAAACAACCTTGGCCTCGCCGGTTTTCTTTTTTTGCTCGGCCACGCGAATTTTGCCCAAAGGCGGCAAATCCAAGCCATCGCCTGCCAACAAAACCTTGTGTATGGCTTGCAAGATATGGTCCAGCGAGGCACGAACTTCTTTGGGTTTCAGCCCGGTTTCGTGCACCAGACCATCGACGAATTCTTTCAGCTTCAAACCAAATCCCTTCA
>JANMOK010000381.1:0-2051 GCA_031369165.1 Paracoccaceae bacterium | reverse complement strand
CGGTGTCTTCGTAATAGACGCGCAGGGTGTGCGTGTGCATGCAGTCGCGCTCCAGCCAGTGACCTGACCGGGCGTTTCCGCATCAGTCCAGTCGCCTTATAAAAAGTCGAACACATAAAGCCCGATAATGATTGGGATTGGCAATCCAATCGCCCACAAAAGAATTCCCTTCATGACAGCCTCCTGCAGAATTGATGACTGTCTATCAACCCGCAGGACCGGACATTCGTTCCCTCAACACCGGACAATTTTCACTTGGCAACAGCGACCTCGGGCAAACGCTTCCCCGCCTTCGCCACAACACCCAATTTCAAGGTTCCCCAAATACTCAATTCCACTCTCTCAACCCGCCGCAGTTTTCACCATGTCAAACGGGCGCAACATCATTCGCACGCGTTACTCCTGATCCAAATAATCACAAATGGCCAGCACGGTCGCCTCGGCACGAATTCGAATTGACGGACTCTTACCCATTCCCATGTAAACGCTTTCCGCCCAAACGAAATATTCCACTGCCTTGACCTTTGGAAGGTTGCGTTTAAACATTGAAGCCGCGTGCAATAAATACGTGTCGTATTCATCGTCGGGCCGACCATCCAAAGTATCAATGCCGATCGGACCCCAAAGGGACCAACCAAATCTGCGCAACCAATGCAGTTGGCTTAATTCTTGGGGCGATCTATTGACGCTCAATTCGCTGAATCCATTTCCTTCAACCAAATCCACCTAAGCGCTTTTCGAATGGCCAAAATATCCCTGCCGGAGGCTCCAACGCCCCCTCACTTCCCGCCCTCAAACAAATCCCCCGCCGAAGCAGCCGGAACAGCCCCCTTCGGCACCTCCAGCCCCAAATGCCGCCACGCCTTGGCCGCCAAAACCCGACCGCGCGGCGTCCTTTGCACCAGCCCTTGCTGCAGCAAAAACGGCTCGATCACTTCTTCCAGCGCATCCCTCGGCTCCGACAAGGCGGCGGCCAAAGTCTCCACCCCCACCGGTCCGCCACCAAAAGTCTCGGCAATCAGCGACAGGTACCGCCGGTCCGCCCCATCCAGCCCCAGGTCATCCACCCCCAGCCGCGTCAAAGCCCGGTCGGCAATCGCCCGCGTCACCGTGCCATCCCCTTCGACCACCGCGAAATCGACCACCCGGCGCAGCAGCCGCCCGGCAATCCGCGGCGTCCCCCTTGCCCGCCGGGCAATCTCCCGCGCCCCATCAGGTGCCGCTTCCGCCCCCAGCAGCCGCGCCGCCCGTTCAACGATCAAAACCAGTTCATCGACATCATAAAACTCCAGACGGGTCGGAATGCCAAAGCGGTCGCGCAACGGCGTGGTCAACAGCCCAAGCCTTGTCGTCGCGCCCACCAAAGTAAACTGCGGCAGGTCTATGCGCACCGTGCGCGCCGACGGCCCCGCGCCAATCACCAAGTCCAGCGCGAAATCCTCCAAAGCCGGATACAAAATCTCTTCCACCACCGGGTTCAGCCGGTGGATCTCGTCGATGAACAACACGTCGCGCGGTTCCAGATTGGTCAATATCGCCGCTAAATCCCCGGCTTTCGCCAGCACCGGCCCCGAAGTCATGCGGAAATTCACCCCCAGTTCCCGCGCCATAATCTGCGCCAAAGTGGTTTTCCCCAACCCCGGCGGGCCGTAGAACAGCGTGTGATCCATCGACTGGCCGCGCTGCCGAGCGCTATCAATGAACACCCGCAAATTCGCCCGCGCGTCCTTTTGCCCGACGAATTCCTCCAGCGATTGCGGCCTCAGCGCCCGGTCATCCTCGGGGCGTTTTTCCGGGCGCAGTTCGGGGTCGGGAATACTCATCCCCGCACCAGTAATTTCAACGCCGCCCTTATCACCTCACCCGCATCGCCCACATCCCCCACCTGTGCCACTGCGCTCGCTGCCTCACCCGGCAGATATCCCAGATTGACCAAAGCCGACAAAGCATCCGCACTCGCCCCGGCATCATCGTCAATCACCGAAACATTCTCCGAAAATGGCATCGTCCCATCGGGCACAATCAAAGGTGCCGACCCGCGCAACCCCATC
>JANMOK010000391.1:0-6751 GCA_031369165.1 Paracoccaceae bacterium | reverse complement strand
ATGACGGCGGATGTCTATCCGTTCGAAAGCGCCTTCCTGAGCCGTTGTGCGACGCGCATTGTCAACGAAGTGCCGGGGATCAATCGCGTGACGTATGACATCACGTCCAAACCTCCGGGGACGATTGAGTGGGAGTGAGGGACCGCTGCTCCAACCTCACGTCACCGCGTCCACCGCGTGCGGTTTCACCCGCACCGGTATCTTCAGGTAACGAACGCCGTTTGTTTCGGCGATTGGAAAGCGCCCGGCGCGAATATTGACCTGGATCGAGGGCAACAGCAGTCGCGGCGTCGCCAGCGCCTTGTCGCGCGCTTCGCGCAAACCGACGAACTCGTCCTCCGACCTGCCGCCCGACAGATGGATATTGCGGTCAATTTGTTCGCCGACGGTGGTTTCCCAAGCGTGCGCCTTTCGACCCGCTGGCAAATAATCGTGGCACAGGAACAACTTGGTTTCGCGCGGCAAAGCCAGCAGACGCTGAATTGATCGGAACAATTGATGCGCATCGCCGCCGGGAAAGTCGGTCCGCGCCGTGCCGTAATCCGGCATGAACAAAGTATCGCCAACAAATACATTATCGGCGACCTTGTAGCTGATATCGGCGGGGGTGTGACCGGGCGTGTGCATTACGTCAAACGTCAGCCCGCCGACCTGAAACGTTTCACCGTCACTGAACAGCAAGTCAAAATCGCTGCCATCGACTTTCACATCGTCGGCCATGAACATCGGCCGGAAGATCTTTTGCACGTCGCGGATGCACGCGCCTATGCCAATCTTCGCGCCGGTTTTGGCCTTCAGATATGTCGCAGCCGACAGATGGTCGGCATGCGCATGCGTCTCCAGAACCAGCTCCAACTTCAATCCGCGCGATTGAATGACTTGCAGCACCTTTTCGATCGACCTCGTGTCAACGGTGCCGCTGGCTGGGTCATAATCCAGCACCGGGTCGATCACCACCGCTGCGGATGTGGCGGGATCGGCCACCAGATAGGTGATCGTGTTTGTCGCAGTCTCAAAGAAACCTTTAATATCTGGGGTTGCGGACATCACTCATTGCCTTTCAAGAATCTCCGCTTGACAATATATTAGTATTGTCTAAATTAGCAATAACTAATTTGAAAGCAACCTGAAGTGTCCGTCGCAAACAGTGTCGATTTCGCCCGGTTTGAAGCCAGAGCAGGCGAGATTGCCGCCATGCTGAAAGCGGCGGGTAACCAACGCCGCCTGATGGTGTTGTGCAAGCTGGTCCGCCTCGGGCGCGCCAATGTCACGCAGCTTTGCGGCTCCGTCGGCTTGTCGCAATCCGCGCTTTCGCAACATTTGTCGGTGCTGCGCGACGAAGGTCTGGTCGCGTTTGACCGTGAGGGCCAAACGCTGTGGTACCGTATCGCCGATCCGCGCACCGAAAAGCTGCTCTCGACCCTTTACGACCTCTACTGTGCGACGGATGTCGCGGAACAAGAAGGATAATTCCAATGTCACTGCAATCCATATCGCCCGAGCGGGCGCGGAACTTGATGGCCAAGGGCGCTCGTCTGATCGACATTCGTGCGCCCGGCGAATTCGCGGGTTCCCACCCGCAAGGGGCAGAAAATTTGCCCGTTGGCCAGATTGCGAGCCTGAAAGTCAACGGCGCTGAAACTGTAATCTTCAGCTGCCTGTCGGGCGCGCGGACGCAAATGCATGCTGGCCAACTCTCGGACGTTGGCGGGAAAAAAGCTTATATCATGGCTGGCGGACTTTCCGCTTGGAAAATGCATGGCCTGCCTGTCACACAAGGCGCACCGCAGCCCTCGGTGTTCAACCGCTTGTTCGGATCGCGATGACCATCTTCGCCGCACTTGCTTCCGGCGGCCTGATCGGGCTGGTGCTTGGCCTTGTCGGCGGCGGCGGCTCGATTCTGGCAGTGCCTTTGCTGATCTATGTCGTTGGCCTCAGCGACCCGCACGACGCGATCGGCACCGCCGCCGTCGTCGTCGCGGCGGGTGCAGCGCTCAGCCTGATCGGCCACTGGCGCGGCGGCACGGTCAAATGGCGTTGTGCCGGTGTCTTTGCCCTTGCCGGCGTTGTCGGCGCAGCGTTGGGGGCCGAGGCGGGCAAGGCTTTCGACGGCCAATATCTGTTAGCTCTGTTCGGCCTCCTGATGATCGTCGTCGGCGCAATGCAGTTTCGCAACCGCGCGGCAGGCGGCGATCCCAACATTCAACTGAACTCCCAAACCGCACGGCACATGCTTCCCCGCCTCGCTCCGGCCGGGCTGGGGGTCGGGGCACTTGCCGGATTCTTTGGCATCGGTGGCGGCTTTCTTATCGTGCCCGCTCTTGTGCGCACGACCGGCCTGCCAATTCGCTTCGCCATTGGCAGTTCGCTGGTGGTAATCGTCGCCCTCGGAATGACCTCCGCTGCATCTTACGCATGGTCAGGTTATGTGGACTGGTTCATCTCCGCCCAGATGATCGCCGGGGCAACCTTAGGTGCGTTTATCGGGATCTCGCTTGGCAAAAAAGCTGCAAGCCACAAGGCCTGGCTCGAAACCGGATTTGCCCTTGCCGTCATCGCGACCGGGGCCGCGATATTGGCGACTGCAATCTGAAAGTTTCCGCGGGCGTAGGATTTCCGCTGGACTGGGGTCAGAAAGACAATCAAAAGAATTCCATGCAATCCGTCCGCCTTCTCGCCACCAACAAAATCGCGCTCTGCGACATGCCCAAACCCGTCCACGGCCCCGATGACCTGCTCATCAAGGTCGAGGCTTGCGGCATCTGCGGCACCGACCGTCACCTGTTCAAGGGCGAGTTTCCCTGCACCCCACCCGTCACCCTTGGCCACGAATATTCCGGCATCATCGAGGCAATGGGGGCAAACGTCGCCGGCTTTTCCATCGGCGACCGCCTCACCGCCGACCCCAACATCTCATGTGGCATCTGCCCGCAATGCCGCCTTGGCCGCGTCAACCTGTGCCAGAACCTCATCGCGCTTGGCATCCACCGCGACGGCGGTTTCGCCGAATACGCTTTGGTGCCGCAGAAACAAGCCTTCCTGCTACCCAAAACCCTCCACCCCCATCACGGCGCGTTCACCGAGCCGCTGGCCTGCTGCCTGCACGCGCTGGACATCGCCGCCATCAGGCCCGGCCAATCGGTCATCGTGCTGGGTGGCGGCGTCATCGGCTTGCTCTGCGTCCAACTCGCCCGCCTCGCCGGTGCCGCGCAAGTTATCCTCGTCACCCGCCAAGCCTCGCGCCGCGCTTTGGCCGAAACCATCGGTGCCACAACAACGTGCGACCCACAAACAACCGACCCTCTGACCCTTGTCCCCAATGGCGCCGATGTCATCCTCGAATGTGCCGGCGTCGCGGAAACAGTTGCCCAAGCCCCGAAACTCGCCAAATCCGGCGGCACCGTGGTGATCGTCGGCGTCATGCCCAAAGGCGAAAAGGTCGAATTCGAACCGTTCGACCTGCTATTTCGCGAATTGAAAATCCTTGGCTCTTTCGTCAACCCCTTTACCCACCGTCGTGCTGCCGATCTGATTGCGTCGGGCACCATCAAAGTCGAACCGCTGATTTCTCGCCGCATCAGCCTCGCCGAGGTTCCCGATGCCGTCGCCAACCCGCCCCGCCCCGGCGAGGTCAAAGTCTTGATCCTGCCCTAAACAATCGGCGCCTAGCCAAACCGTTTCAGGGTTCCCTAAATACTCAAATCCGGAATCCGCCAAATCAGGAAACGCCAATGACCAAAGGCAACATCGTCCTCACCGGCCAACTGCACATCCCTATTGCCGAACAGGTCCACTTCAAACCCCTGCTCGATGCCCATATCGCCGCCACCAAAGCCGAACCCGGTTGCCTGTTTTTTGAAGTATCCCAAGACCCAAGCGACCCCACAACCCTTCACGTCTCAGAACGTTTCCGCGATCAGGCCGCCTACGATCACCACCAACAACGCGGTACAAAAAACGCCTTGGGGCAAATCCTCTGCGCATTTGCCGCGAAAATTCACCAAACATCTTGAATGACCGTTCAACAACCGACCAAAAATGTGTCACTATACCGCAATATCGGCAAACCAAGATGCGCTAATACAGCGGTAATTCTTGCCTGAATCCAATCCCCGAAATATCCTTTTTGCAAAATAACAAACAGGAGCATGGCGCATTTGCGCCAAACGAGGGATAAAATGAAAAAGCTTCTACTCAGCGGCACCGCCCTGTTGTCAGCGACCACGGCATTCGGGGCAGGTCTTGACCGTTCCGGCCAATCCATTGCGCTGTTGTTCAAAGATGGCGGCTACGTCGAAAGCTCGATTGGCCTGGTGTTCCCAAACATCGGCAGTACCTCAATCGTGCTTGGCAACAACACCGGCAATGCGACGCAAAACTACCTCCTGCTGGGCGGCGGCTTCAAAGCGGACATCAACGAAAAACTGTCCTATGCGGTCATTTTCGATCAGCCCTATGGTGCCGACCTGCTTTATCCGTCCCCTACGCTGACGACGGGTTCGGCCCTCATCGGTGGTACATCGGCAGTTGCCGATACCTTTGCCATCACCGGCCTGATGCGCTACAAGCTGAATGATCGCTTCAGTTTGCATGGCGGCGTGCGCGCCCAGACGATTTCTGCTGATGTCGGCCTCGCTGGCTTTGCATATTCTTTGGTTGGCCTCGACGGCTATACCGCTTCCTTCGCCAGCAACACTGCCTTTGGCTATGCGCTTGGCGGCGCATTTGAAATTCCAGACATAGCGCTGCGCGTCGCGCTGACGTATAATTCCGAAATCAGTCACGATACCGATTCACTCGAAAGCGGCGTCGTGGCCGCGACAACAACAATTGTAACGCCGCAATCGGTCAATCTGGATTTCCAGACCGGCATCATGGCCGACACGCTGCTGTTTGGCACCGTTCGCTGGGTCAACTGGAACGGCTTTGACGTAACGCCACCGGCGCTGTTCGCCGGGACGGGGGCATCTTTGGTCGAATATACCAGCGACTATATCACCACCAACATCGGCATCGGCCGCCGCTTCACTGACACGTGGTCCGCGGCCATCCAGCTTGGCTACGAAGCTCCCGCCGGGGGACTTTCTTCGCCCCTCAGCCCAAGCGACGGTTTCTGGTCAGTCGGCGTCGGCGGCACCTACACGATGGCCAATACCGAAATCACCGCCGGCATCAGCGCCATCAAACCCGGCGGCACGACGATCGGCATCGGCGGCAGCCCCCTGGCCGAGATGGACGACGGAATTGCCTATGGCTTGGGCGTCAAAGTCGGCTATTCTTTCTAGAAAACACACGGGACACACACTTTGCGGGCGGGTTCATTCCCGCCCGTTTGTTTTCGTTGAACAATCCGAACATTCCCGCTAGGCAACCCTGACACACGGGGAATCCAATGATCTATGCCAAAGCCCAAGACTGGCTGCATGCCCCCCACAAACGCGTGGCGCTGTTTGGCATGTCCGGCCTTGGCAAAACCCATGTTTCCAACCTCTTGCGCGACGGCGGCTCGTGGTTTCATTACTCGGTCGATTACCGCATCGGCACGCGCTACATGGGCGAACACATCGTCGATAACTTCAAGCATGAAGCAATGCGCAACCCGTTCCTGCGCGACCTGCTGCTGCAGGATTCGATCTACATCGCCTCCAACATCAGCTTCCAGAACCTCGCTCCCTTGTCCACTTACCTCGGCAAACCCGGCGATCCGTCCAAAGGCGGCATTCCGTTCGAAGACTACGTGCTGCGCCAGCGCCAGCACGCCGAGGCCGAGCGCAGCGCCACGCTTGATGCAATTCGTTTCATCGACAGGTCGCAATCGATCTACGGCTATGATCATTTTGTCGCCGACACCAGCGGCTCTTTGTGCGAAATCGTCGATCCCGCCAACGGCAATGACCCGGTCCTTTCCCAGCTCGCCGCGCACCTGCTGCCGGTCTGGATTCGCGGCACCGACGCCGACGTGGACAAGCTGGTCATTCGGTTCGACAAAAATCCCAAACCCATTTACTACAACGAGGCTTTCTTGCGCGAAAAATGGGCCGAATATGGCAAATCCAAGCGCATCGCCGAATCCAAAATCGATCCCGACGCTTTCATCCGCTGGGGCTTCCGCGAACTCATCGCCCACCGGCTGCCGATTTATCAAGCGATGGCCGAAAAGTGGGGCATGACCGTGCGGGCGGAAGAGGTGGCTGGGATCACGTCGCCGCAAGACTTCATCACCTTCATCGCCAAAGCTCTCGGCTAAGCCATGCCCATCCGCATCCCGGTCAACCTTCCCGCCCATGACGTGCTCAAACGCGAAGGCGTAAATGTCATGTCGGAAGAAACCGCCAACCGGCAGGACATCCGGCCGCTCAAAATCGGCTTGCTCAACCTGATGCCCAAAAAGGCGCAGACCGAAACCCAGTTCGCCCGGTTGATCGGGGCCACGCCGCTGCAAATCGACCTGACGCTGATCCGGATGAGCGAACATGTCACCCGCAACACCTCTGCCGAACATATGGAGGCGTTCTACAAACCGTTCAAAACCGCCAAGAAACACAAATACGACGGCCTTATCATCACCGGTGCGCCGATCGAACACCTCGACTATGCGAGTGTTTCCTATTGGGACGAAATGCTCGAGGTGATGGACTGGACGCAAACCCATGTCCATTCGACCTTCGGCGTCTGCTGGGGCGGCATGGCGATGCTGTCGCATTTCCACGGGGTCACCAAACACATCTTGCCTGCCAAGGCATTTGGCTGT
>JANMOK010000387.1:0-16582 GCA_031369165.1 Paracoccaceae bacterium | reverse complement strand
GACTTCCGATGGCAACTTCATGTTCCGCACCATCTATTCGCTGATGGGCCAGCAGGACGGCGAGCTGATGACCGACGGCGAATTCCTGGCAGGCGACAATGCCCAGAAACTCCAGAACGCCCTGCAAGTGCTCGCCGACTGGACGACCGGCGGCTTCCAGTCGCCCTACACCGATTACCCCTCGGCCGTGGCGCTGTTCACCTCGGGTGAAGCGGCGATGATGATCAACGGCGTCTGGGAAGTGCCGACGATGACCGACCTGCACGCCGCCGGAAAACTGTTCGAATGGGGTGCCATCGAGCTGCCGGTGATGTTCGCGCATCCCTCGACCTATGCCGACAGCCATACCTTCGCCATCCCGGCCAACCAAGGCACGGACATGAGCCCGGAAAAACGCGCCGCCGTGCTGGAAGCAATAAGCTGGATCGACAAACACTCGCTTTTCTGGGCGACCGCCGGCCATATCCCGGCCTATGGTCCGGTCACTGCCTCGGCTGAATACATGGCGATGGAGCCGAACGCGTCCTATTCACCGCTGACGGCCAACATGATCTTCGACCCGAAATCGCCGCTTGCCGGCGTGGCCGGACCGATCTTCGACATCATGTCCACTTACTTCGTACCGACGTTGAATGGCGAGCTGGACCCCGCCGAAGCGGTGGTCAGCATCAAGGACGAACTGAACAATATGTAATGCAATCCAGACGGGCCACCCAAATCCGGGTGGCCCGGACCATTTACCGGGCGGGCCATGCTCAGAAACACGCGCAAGGAATCACTGATCGCGCTGGTGCTGATCGCGCCGTTTCTGGCCGTTTACGGCCTGATATTTGTCTATCCCACCGTCCAGATGTTTTTCCTGTCGGCGACCGATGCGCCGCTGATCGGCGCTGGCAAATATGTCGGTTCCGAAAATTATACCCGCCTTGCCTCCGATGGCAGGTTCCTGACCGCGTTCCTGAACACCGCCTATTTCGTGCTGCTCTCGGTCATCCCCGGCACCCTGATCGCCATGCTGGTGGCCCTGGGTGTCAGCCGTCTCCAGGGCCGCTTCCAGGCCCTTATTTTGGCGCTGTTCTTCCTGCCCTATATCCTGCCGGTCTCGGTGGTCTACCTGCTTTGGGACTGGGCGATGAACTTCCAGTTCGGGCTGGTCATGCGGGTTCTCGACGTGTTCGGCATCCCGCGCATCCCGGTGTTCAAGACCGTCACCTGGTTCATGCCCGCTGTGGCTCTTGTCACCATCTGGTGGACCGCAGGCTTCTCGATCCTGCTGTTCCTTGCCGGGCTTCGCGCTATACCGGTTGAAATCTACGAGGCGGCCGCCTTGGACAGTGCCGGTCGCTGGACCACCTTCCGCCGCCTGACCTGGCCGCTGTTGTGGCCGGTCACCGCGCTGGTTGGAACGATCCAATTGATCCTGCAACTGAAGATATTCGACCAGGTCTATCTGTTCTCGGTTGGCGGGCGGCCCAACGATACGCTGGTGCTGGTGCAATACGTCTATAACCGCGCTTTTGTGAACAACCAGGGCGGAAGGGCGGCAGCCATTGCCGTCACCCTGTTCCTGATCGTGATCATCGTCTCGGCCCTGCAATTCCAGTTGCTGCGCCTCGCTGGCGGCGGGCGGCAGAAATGAACGCGGTCAAGCTGCGCCAATGGAACCTGATCGGACTCGGTATCACGCTGTTGACCGTCTTTGTCGCCGTGATCTGGGCCTTCCCGCTCTATTGGGGGGTGATTTCCTCGCTCAAGCCCGAGGATGAAGTGATCCGCCCCTATATCGAGCTCTGGCCCGATACGCTGACCTTCGAGCATTATACGTTCGCCCTGACCCAAACCCAGATTGGCCGCTGGTATCTCAATTCACTCGCCACCGCTGCGGGCGTCACCATCCTGACCATCGCCACCTCGATGCTGTGCGGCTACGCCCTGTCGCAACTGCGTTTTCCGGGGCGCAAGCCGCTGTACTGGCTGATCCTCGCCAGCTTCATGGTGCCGACCCAGACGCTGATCGTCAACCATTTCGTGCTGATCGCCAAGATGGGCCTCTTGAACACCTGGGCCGGGATCATCCTGCCGCAGTTGATCCACCCGGTGATCATCATTGTCTACAAACAGTTTTTCGACTCGGTGCCGAAGGAATTCCGCGAGGCCGCCGTCATGGACAACGCGTCCGAGTTTCGCATTCTCACCCGCATTTACCTTCCAATGAACTGGGGCGTCACCACCGCTTTGGCGATTGTCTGCTTCATCTGGTCGTGGAACGCCTTCCTCTGGCCATTCCTCGCCGTCACCAAATCCGAGATGATGACCATCACCGTCGGCATCACCCAGGTGAACGACGCCTTCGGCGTCTATTACGCCAAGCAACTGTCCGCCGCCGTGCTGGCCGGCCTGCCGGTCGCGCTCGTCTACCTGATCTTCCAGCGCCGGGTGACCCAGGCGATCATGCTGAGCGCGGGCATCAAGGGATAAAGGCAGCCGCGGCGCGGCGCGCAGCCTCAATAAATCTCGACCTCCTTCGCAGATTCGCCATAAGCACGATGCAGAAAGTCAAAGTCACAACCCTCGTTCGCCTGTTGAATATGTTGCGCGAACAGCCAGCCATATCCCCGTCCTGCCTTGGGCTCTGGCGCTACCCAAACCGCCCTGCGTCGCGCAAATTCCGCATCCGACACCAGCATGTCTATCGAGCGTCCCGGAATATCCAGACTGACAATATCCCCGTCCCGCAGCAGCGCCAGAGGCCCGCCGACAAAGGCTTCCGGCGCCACATGCAGCACACATGCCCCATAAGAGGTGCCGCTCATCCGCGCGTCAGACAGCCGCACCATGTCGCGCAGGCCGCGTTTCAACAGCGCCTTTGGCATCGGCAGCATGCCCCATTCCGGCATCCCCGGTCCACCCTGCGGCCCGGCGTTGCGCAACACGAGCACATGGTTTTCCGTCACGTCCAAATTCTCGTCATCTATCGCGGCCTTCATTTGCGGATATGAATCAAACACCATTGCCGGACCCTGATGCACGTGGAACTTCGGGTCACAGGCCGCCGGTTTGATCACTGCCCCCAGGGGCGCAAGGTTGCCGTGCAAAACCGCCAGCGAACCCTCGTGATAGATCGGATTACTCAAAGACCTGATCACGTCATCATTGTAAACCTCTGCCCCCGCAATACCCTCGCCCAGCGATTTCCCCGTCACCGTGATCGCGTCGCGGTGCAGTTTATCCCCCAAACGTTCCATCAACGCCCGCAACCCACCGGCGTAGTAAAAATCTTCCATCAGATAAGTCTTTCCCGAAGGCCGGATATTGGCGATCACCGGCGTCACCCGCCCCTTGGCGTCCAGATCGGCCAGGGTCAATTCCACCCCAGCCCGCCGCGCCATCGCAATCAGAAGGATCACCGCATTGGTCGAACACCCCGACGCCATCGCCACGGTGACGGCATTCTCAACCGATTTCGCAGTTATTATCTTTTCCGGCGTCAAATCCTCCCAGACCATCTCAACCGCCCGCCGTCCAACCGCCGCACTCATCCGAATATGCCCAGCATCCGCCGCCGGAATCGAGCTTGCACCGGGCAGACACAGGCCCATCGCCTCGGCAATCGCCGTCATCGTGCTGGCCGTGCCCATCGTCATACAGGTGCCGTAAGACCGGGCTATTCCACCCTCGACGCCAGCCCATTGCTGCGCGTCAATCGCCCCCGCCCGCCGTTCGTCCCAATATTTGAACGCATCCGACCCTGACCCCAGAATCTCGCCCTTGTAATTCCCCCGCAGCATCGCGCCCGCCGGCAGATAGATGAACGGCAACCCCGCCGAAACCGCACCCATCACCAACCCCGGCGTGGTCTTGTCACAGCCACCCATCAGCACCGCGCCATCGACAGGATGACTGCGCAACAACTCCTCCGCCTCCATCGCCAGCATGTTGCGGTACAGCATCGTCGTCGGCTTAACAAAGGTTTCCGAAAGCGACAGCGCCGGCAATTCCACCGGCTGCCCGCCCGCCTGCAACACGCCGCGTTTTACATCCTCAACCCGTTGCTTGAAATGCACGTGACACGGGTTGATGTCCGACCAGGTATTCAAAATTGCAATCACCGGCTTGCCCGACCATTCCTCAGCGCTCCAGCCCATTTGCGCAGCCCGCGAGCGGTGGCCAAAGGAACGGAAATCGTCCGGAGCAAACCAGCGGGCTGACCGCAAATTCTCGGCTTTAGGTCGCATCATCACACCTCCCCAAACGGACGAAGCCGGTCAATCGCGGAATCCCGATCACAACACAGCCCATTCACCGCCTTTTGTGATAGCGCAACCATCGCTAAGGTCAAATGCGGGAATCAGCGGAGGATGACATGATCTACGGCGAGATTGACGGCACCGGCTATGAATCGCTCGATCCCCGCTTTAATTCGCTTCTCACCGGCCACGGGCGCGTCGAACGCCTGTGGACCGGCGGACGCTGGCTCGAAGGCCCTGCCTGGTTCGCCGCAGGCCGCTACCTCGTCTGCTCGGACATCCCCAACAACCGCATGTTGCGGTTTGACGAAACCGATGGTTCGGTCTCCGACTTCCGCAAACCCGCCAACAATTCGAACGGCAATACGGTTGACCGCCAAGGTCGGTTAGTCACCTGCGAACACCAGACCCGCCGCGTCACCCGCACCGAGCATGACGGCTCGATCACCATTCTCGCCGACAAATTCAACGGCAAACACCTGAATTCGCCAAACGACGTAGTTGTCGCCCGCGACGGGGCAATCTGGTTCACCGATCCGTCCTATGGCATCCTGACCGATTACGAAGGCGATATGGCGGTGATGGAACAGGACGGTTGCCACGTCTATCGCATCGACCCAGCATCAGGCGAAGTAACAAAAGTCGCGGGCGATTTCGTCAAACCAAACGGCCTCGCGTTTTCGCCGGACGAAAAAATCCTCTATATCGCCGACACCGGTGCCTCGCACATGCCAAACGGCCCAAAACACATCCGATTTTTCAAGGTGAACGGTGCCAAATTGACCGGCGGCGGCATCTTCGCCGACTGCACCGCTGGCATGTTTGATGGCTTCCGCCTTGACCGCCAAGGCCGCATCTGGACCAGTGCGGGCGACGGCGTGCATTGCTACGACCCCGACGGCACCCTGATCGGCAAAATCCGCATCCCAGAACTGGTTGCTAACGTGCAATTCGGCGGTCCCAAAATGAACCGCCTTTTCATCTGCGGCTGCACCTCGCTTTATGCAACATATCTGGCCGTGAGCGGCGCAGCTTAATTGACAGCCCCGACCAAAACCTCCCCCTTGCCCCTCCTCGGCATTGCTTGCTATACGCGGCCTTTAAACTATCCAAGGCGACGTGGCGGAGTGGTTACGCACCGGATTGCAAATCCGTGAATACCGGTTCGATTCCGGTCGTCGCCTCCAATATCCCGACCCGACCCGAAAACCCATGCCGTTTGATACCAGCACCCTTACCCTGCTCATCGGTCTGGCTTTCATCGCCGGTTTGGTGCGTGGTTTTGCCGGATTTGGCGGCGCGCTTATCTATGTCCCTGTCGCCAGCGCCATTGTCGAGCCGCAAATTGCCAGCGCCATGCTGTGGCTGATGGACACCATCCCCACGCTGCCGATTGCCATTCCGGCGCTGAAAAAGGTCGAATGGAAAACTGTCTGGCCGGTGTTCATCGGCAACGCCGCCACTGTCGGAGTCGGCGTCTGGTGGCTGACCCACGGCGATCCTATAGTGCTGCGGTGGGCCATCACCGCCTTCATCCTGCTGTCGGTAGCCTTTCTTTGGAGCGGCTGGCGCTATCACGGCTCCCGCCCGTTTCCCCTGTCGCTGGCCGTCGGTGGCTTTTCGGGCTTTTTTGGCGGTGCCGCCCAAGTATCCGGTCCGCCAGTGTTGATTTACTGGCTTGCAGGCACCGAGCCCGCCGCCCTGATCCGCGCCAATGTCATCACGCTTTTTACCCTCACCACGATCACCTCCGGCATCGCCATGTGGCTGGGCGAGCTGTTCATCCGCCCCGCGATAGTTGCCGCTTTGCTTGCCGCCCCTGCCTATGCAGCCGGGCTGATAATCGGCCAGCGCCTGTTCGGAAAGGCGTCCGACACCACATTCCGCCGATTGGCGTTCTCTTTGATCCTGATGGCCGCGCTCATCTCGCTGCCGCTGTTTGACAATCTGCTGCGCTGACCGTCAAATCAACCCGCGCCGCGCCAGATTGCTCATCAAATCGCGGATGCCAAAATCCCACGGCGCGCAGGCGTCGCTGCGTTTCATCCGGTTTGTCAGCGCCCCCAGCAGCGGCGTCGATACCGTCACCATATCGCCGTCGTGATGCGTGAACCCCATGCCGACCGCGTCGCGGTCCTGCACCGGCGCAAACATCGTGCCGCAATACAACACGAACCCATCGGGATATTGGTGAGTCTCGCCGATGGTTTGTGCCGCCAAATCAATTGGGTCGCGGCTGATCTCGCTCATTGAGGATGACCCTTCCATCACAAACCCGTCCGTCCCAACAACCCGCAGCGAAACCACCATTCGCCGCAAGTTTTCCAATGTGAATGCCCCATCAAAGAACCGCACGAAAGGTCCCATCGCCGCGCTGGCATTATTGTCTTTCGCCTTGCCCAGCAGCAACGCCGAGCGCCCCTCAATATCGCGCAAGTTCACGTCGTTGCCCAAGGTCACGCCGCGAATGCGCCCGTCCGAGCCGACAGCCAAGACAATCTCTGGCTCGGGGTTATTCCAGGAAGATTTCGGGTGCAGCCCCGCATCCGCGCCCGTGCCAACCGACGACATCACCGGCGCTTTGGTGAATATCTCGGCGTCCGGCCCGATGCCGACTTCCAGATATTGCGACCACATGCCCTGCTCGATCAGCCGGGCTTTCAGCGCCATCGCTGCCTCCGACCCCGGCACCAGCTTGCGCAAATTGCCGCCCAGCAACGCCCCTATCTCGGCCCTGATCGCATTGGCCGCATCGGGGGAACCTTTCGCCCGTTCCTCGATGACCCGCTCCAGCATCGACGCAGCAAACGTCACCCCCGCCGCTTTGATTGGCTGCAAATCGATCGGCGAAATCAGCCACGGCTGCGCCTCGTCGCGGCCGTCGGGCGGCGTGTTGGCCAGAACTTCGTCAACATAACCGACCAATTCACCGTCGCAGTCTTGCAAGGCACCCGCTGGATCGGGCTTTTCGCACAAGTCGCGCATGGTCGGAAAATCTTCCGAGACATCGACAACGATGTTGTCGCGTATTGCCACAACCGACGGACCATCTTGGTCGGGCCGCCAAATCCGCCCGGCCAGGGCCGCTGTGGCTGCATCACTGGGCAAGGTATTGGAAAAATCATAGTCCGGCATCGTCCGCTCCGTTCACCCCACGCCCGCTGAAATAAACACGGAACGTCCTGATTTGCCAGCGTTTCACGCCTTGCCCGAAACCGCTGCTTCGGCAAAGGTCGCCATCCCTGAATGACACGCCAGTGCCGATTTCAAAATCGACACCGCCAAAGCAGCTCCCGAACCTTCGCCCAAACGCAAACCCAGCGCCAAGACCGGCTGCAACTCCAATTTCGCCAACAATCGCCCGTGTGCCGCTTCGGCAGACACATGCCCGGCCACGCAATGTTCAAGCGAGCCGACTTTGGCACAAGCCAAAACCGCCGCCGCGGCACCGCAAATAAACCCATCCAGCACGACTGGAATCCGCGACATCCGGGCCCGTCCAATCGCCCCTGCCATCGCCGCAATCTCGCGCCCTCCTAAGGCAGCCAATACCGCCAGAGAGTCGCCCAAAGCCGTGGAATTCACCTCAACACCACGTTCTATCGCCTTGATCTTCCTCTGCAATCCGGCGTCGTCAACGCCGGTCCCGCGCCCGACCCAATCCCTCGCGTCCCCGCCGAACAGGGCAAAGGCAATCGCCGCCGCCACCGTCGTGTTGCCAATCCCCATCTCGCCGACGACCAGCAGATCGGCGGCTGGATCCACCGCGTTCCAGCCCGCGGACAAGGCAACGCCAAGTTCGCCGTCGCTCATTGCCGGACCAGCGGTAAAGTCCGCCGTCGGCCGCTCCAGTTCCAGCGCCTGCACGCTCAAGCCAATCCCGTTCGCCCTGCACAGCTGGTTGATCGCAGCCCCGCCGCTGGCGAAATTTCCAACCATCTGCGCGGTCACTTCCGCCGGAAATGCCGACACGCCCTGCGCTGTCACCCCATGATTGCCCGCAAAGATAATTGCCTGCGGCCGCGTTATGGCCGGCTGCACCACGCCGCGCCAACCCGCATACCAAATCGCCAGTTCTTCCAGCCGCCCCAGCGACCCGGCGGGTTTGGTCAGTTCCGCGTTTCGCGCCTCTGCTGCGCCGCGAACCGCCAAATCCGGCCCAGGCATGGCAGCCAGCGCCACCATAAAATCTTCTGCCCCGCGAAATTCCTTGTTGGTCTGCACGCTGATTGCCCCTAATCATTCCCAAACCCGATCTAGCCCGCCATTCCCGGCACAAACAGCGCAAAAACGCAGGCCCCGACCGATGACCGACCCGCTCGCTTCCAAACTCGGCCAACCGCGCGATGTTTTGGCCGCCGTCAGCATCCTCACCCGCTGGCCGATGTCCATCGACCACGATTGGGTGGCTGAGCGCGGCGCACAAGTTGTCTGGGCCTTTCCTGTCGTCGGGGCACTGCTAGGACTGACGGCAGGGGTCGCCGCCGATATCCTGAGCTGGATCGGCGTTCCCCCGGGTATGTGCGTGGTTGCAGCACTGGCGGTGCTCGTCCTCTCCACCGGCGCGCTGCACGAGGACGGATTGGCTGACACAGCCGACGGCCTTGGCCCGGCCGTCGCGCAGGAAAAACGCTTCGAGATCATGGCCGACAGCCGAATCGGTGCCTTTGGCGCAACGGCGCTTGTCCTTGCTTTCCTCGCGCGCTGGAACGGTTACGTCTGTTTTGAAGGCTGGGAGCTGACCGGGGCGCTGATTGCAACCGGCGCACTTTCACGCGGCATGGTCGTGCTCGCCATGTTCGCGATGCCGCCCGCCAAGCAAGACGGTCTGTCAGCAAGACTGGGCCAACCAATCGCAAATACCGTGCTTTTGGGCATAGGGCTTGCCCTGTTGATTTCGCTGTGGATGCTGGGTTGGTGGTTTTTCGCTGTCGCCATGGCCACTGTTATTGGCGCATTGCCCGTGATGCTCCTTGCCAATAACCGCCTAGGTGGCCAGACCGGCGACATTTTGGGTGCCGTGCAAATCACGTCGGAAATTGCCGCACTGGCAATTGCCAGCGCGGCGATGACATGAAAAAGCCGCGCCCGGTTTCCCCGGCGCGGCCCTATTAGAATCGCAAGCTCAAGCGGCGCGGCTATCCAGCACGGCGCCAACCCGTTTTTGCGAAACCATTTCCTCAACGCCGTCAACCGCCGCGACTTCGCGTGTCAACCGTTCCAAAGCCGCCTCATACAACTGACGCTCGGAATAGCTCTGCTCGCGCTGCTCATCGTTGCGGTGCAAATCGCGCACCACTTCGGCAATCGAAATCAGATCGCCCGAGTTGATCTTCTGTTCATATTCCTGCGCCCGGCGCGACCACATGGCGCGTTTGACGCGCGCGCGACCCTTCAGCGTCGCCATGGCCTGGCCGACGGTGTCGGGCGAAGACAAAGCCCGCATCCCCACAGCCGTCGCTTTGGCCGTCGGAACGCGCAGGGTCATCTTGTCCTTGGCGAAAGTGATGACAAACATTTCCAAATGATGCCCGGCCACTTCGGCAGTATCGATCGAAACGATCCGCCCCACGCCGTGTGCCGGATAAACCACGAACTCATCCGGGCGAAATTCATTGTTGCCTGATCTGCTCATTCTTTTTACATCCCTTTTGCAATCAAACCGCCGCTACACGACACAACTGCACGCACTCCACTCCCGTCGGGGCCGAGGTACAATTGAATCCAAGTCAACGAAATTACGACGCGTTCCGTTCCCACTTTAGAAACGCATCTCCGGCCCGATTGAGTTACATGTCGTATATAGCACAAAAAACGTCACAATTCTACGTTTGCGTGCGGTCAAATGGCGAGCGAATGCTCAATTGTGGCGAATTTTGCCCAACCAAACGGCAAATGGCGTCGCAAAAACGACATTAGTGTTGAAACCGTTTTTTGCAAACGAATCAGGACTAGCTGCCTTCGCCCGGCTTTTCTGAAAAGAATTCCAACTTGCCGGGCAGCTTTTCCTTGCTTTCGGCATCGGGCAATCCCGGCTTTTTAATGGTAATAACCGGCCACAATTCCGAATATTTGCGGTTGAATTCTACCCATTTTTCCGTGTCCGGCTCGGTGTCGGGTCTTATCGCGTCAGCGGGGCATTCAGGCTCGCACACACCGCAATCGATGCATTCATCCGGGTGGATGACCAGCATGTTCTCGCCTTCGTAAAAGCAATCGACCGGGCAAACTTCCACGCAATCGGTGTATTTGCACAGGATACAGGCGTCATTCACGATATAGGTCATAGGGCGTCACACCTTTGGGCCGAAAATTTTGGAAGGCCTGTCACGCCGTGCCGTTCATTTGTTCAAATATAAAACCAATCGCCAAGGTTCAAGAGGGGTCGGGCATTATCGGCGCATCCGCCGCAGTCATATCAAGGTAAAGCTCCTGCGCCTCGCGTGCCGGTCCGCGCCGTTTCGGCAAAGCCAACACCCGGATCACCCGAATTTCGTGGGATTGCGGAAAGGTCAACCCATCTCCTACCCGCACCGGATGCGCTGGCCTATCAACTTTAACCGCATTCACTCGCACCTTGCGTGCAGAAATAACTTCAATCGCCGAGCCCCGCGTTTTGAAAAACCGCGCCTGCCACAGAAATTTGTCGAGGCGCAGGCTTTCTGGCCGCTCGCCCATTCGTCAAATCTTGCCCTTCAACGCCATCAACGCCGCAAACGGATTATCTGGGTCGACAGGTTTTTCGATGGCCGGCGGGCGCGCCTCAAACTTCACTTCTCGTGGCTGTTCGCGTTGCTTGTCACGCGGACCTTTCCCTTTGGGCCGGTTGAACGACTTGCGCTCTTCGCGCGGCTTGCCGTCATCGCGGGGACGGCGGTCTTCGCGTGGTTTTCGTTCCTCGCTTGGGGCCTGGCTGTCGTTTACCGGCAACGGCTCGCGTCGCGGCGGTGATGCCGCCCGTTTCGGTGCCCATTTGAATGTATAGAACGTTTCCATCTCTGCCGGAGCCACTGGCAAGCCTTCCGCAACCTCCAGAACCTCGGCAACCGTTTCCGTCACGATTTCAATCGCTTCTGTCGATTCAGCAACAACACCTTCGACCGATTCCGAGGCAGGCTCAACCACTTCCGCAGGGACAGCAGCCTCAACCGCAGCCCCCTTCACTGGCTTCGCCCGCTCACCCTTGTCTGCCGAATAGCCCATACCCTGCATCAACAAGGCAAACTGATCCAGCGACAGCCCGGTGATAGACAACATATCCGGACTGGCTTCAAACCCTGCACGCGTGTCGCGGGTGCGGATCATGTCGGCCAATCGTTCGAGCATATCAATCCGCATCGCCCGCTCGCCGGCCAGCCGATAGCCGACGACATTGTAATAACCCTCAGGCGCGTCAATCAAAGCGGGAATTGTTACATGCCCCGGTGGCGGTGAACTCGGAAACTCCTGCAATCCCTTTGCCAAAGCCCACAGCACCAGACGCAGCCGTGTAGGCGCAGGCTTCAACATCAGGGGCAAAAACACCGTGAACTGGCCAAACCGCACGCCCAGTTTGCGCAAGGCCGCACGACTTTCCTGATCCAGTTCTTTCACATCGTTGACGACCTCAGCGCGGGGCAAAACCCCCATCGCTTCAACCAGTCGAAACGCAATTCCCCGCGCCATCCCCGAAAGCGCCTCGTCCTTCTGCAAGGCCAACAACGGCTCGAACAAGACCGATGTCTTGCGATCCAGCCAATGACCCAACCGGCGCCTGACCTTTTCAGCAACGTCAGCGCCGGCTTCCTCGTCGACGAAAGCCTCAATACGCGGCGCAAGTATCGTATCGCCCGCGACCAGTTTGCCAACCGCATGTTCGCCCCACATCAGGCCGCCCTGCTCGGTCACGTCGATTTCGGTATCGGGCGCATTGTAAAACTTGTCGGACCGCAGCGAAAACGCCGGTGCCAGCGCCGCCATCGCCGCACTGCGCAAAACCCGCGCCGCCTCCGGCGTGTCCGATACATCCTGACGAAAACGAAAACCATCCAAACGGCCGACGAATTCGCCTTCAACCGTTACCTCACCCTTGTCATTCAGATCAGCCAACAGGCTCTCCTTCTGCTTCAAACGCTTCATCAGCACCGACGTGCGCCGGTCAACAAACTGCGACGTCAGGCGCTGATGCAACGCGTCCGACAACCTGTCTTCTACAGCACGGGCCTCGCCGCGCCAATGGTCAGGATCGGCAACCCAGTCTTTTCTCTGCGCCGCGTAGGTCCAAGTGCGGATGAACGCAAGCCGTTTTGACAGCGTATCAATATCGCCTTCGACGCGGTCGATCCGCTTGATTTGGCCCGCCAGCCAATCTGATGGGATCGTGCCACCGGCATGCAGAAACTCGAACAGCTTATGGCACATTGCCACATGTTCGGCCTCGCTGACTTTGCGAAAGTCGGGCAACTGGCACACGTCCCACAACAGCCGCACGTCTTTTGCGCTGCGCAGCTTGGCTGCCACCTCGGCCAATCCCGACAAATGCCGCAATGTCTTCAGGTCATCCGCTTCACGGGCACGGATCAGATCGGGATGGTCGGGCGCAACCTCCAGCGATTTGATCAATGCTTCGCTCGTCCCATATTCCAGTGAAGGATTGCGCCAATTCAACTTTTTCACCGAAGCAAAGCGATGGTTCTCAATCGCCTCAACGATCTCCGGCTCGAACGGCGAACATTCCCCGGTCACCCCAAACGTTCCGTCGGTGGTAAACCTCCCCGCCCGACCGGCGATCTGGCTCAACTCATTGGGCCACAGATCTCTGTGCCTGTGCCCGTCAAACTTGGCCGACCCGGCAAACGCCACATGCGCTATATCAAGGTTCAGCCCCATGCCAATCGCGTCGGTCGCCACTAGATAATCGACGTCACCATTCTGATACAGGTCCACCTGCGCGTTGCGCGTGCGCGGGCTCAGCGCCCCCATCACTATTGCCGCACCGCCTTTTTGTCGGCGTATCAGCTCGGCAATCGCGTAAACTTCCTCTACCGAAAACGCCACAATCGCAGCCCTCGCTGGCAGCCGCGAAACCTTTTTCGACCCGGTATACGTCAGCTTGGAAAACCGCTCGCGCCCGACAAACTGCGACGCAGGAATCAGGTTCGCTATCCGCGCCCGCATGGTGTTTGACCCCAGCAACAGCGTCTCATTGGTGCCGCGTGCCCGCAGCAACCGGTCCGTAAACACATGACCCCTTTCTGGATCGGCGCACAATTGCACCTCGTCCACCGCCAAGAACGACGCGCCAATATCCGTCGGCATCGCTTCGGTCGTGCAGACCCAATACCGGGCGCGCGGCGGCACAATGCGTTCCTCGCCGGTCATCAGCGCCACCACCGACGGCCCGCGCAGGGCGACGATCTTGTCATAAACCTCACGCGCCAACAGCCGCAAAGGCAGGCCAATCACGCCCGTGATATGGCCCAGCATCCGCTCAATGGCGTAATGTGTTTTCCCGGTATTGGTCGGCCCAAGCACCGCCGTTACAGTAGCGTCAAGTTTGCTGGTCACAGGCGGCCTTGAATTCGGTCAACTTACAGCGCCGATCCGGCGGTTAGTTTTTCCAGTCGTTTGATCGCGTCGTTAACATCGTCGTGGAATGGATGCAAAGCCTGCGCTGCCTTGAAAGCTTCCAGCGCATGCGGCTTGTCGCCAATTTCCTCCAGCATGATGCCCAAGCCTGACAAGGCACCGAAATGCCGCGGATTGAGCGCCAAAGTTCGCTGCACATCGCCAATCGACAACCCGTATTTACCCATCAAAAAATACGCCGTCGCCCGCATGTTGTAGCCTTCGGCAAAATCTGGCGCGTGGTCGATCAAGGCGCTGAAGTGCTCAATGGCCTTGGGAAAATCGCCGTCTTCCAGCGATTTGCGGCCACGCTCCAATAGCAAGTCCATCGCATCGGAACCCGATTGCGACCATATTTCCAAAATGCGGTCCTCGATACGTTCCCATTCAGGGGCTTCGCCTTGTAATTCGGCGAACAAAGCATCCTCTTCCGATGTATCCTGTGCCAGCAAAGCACCGCCTGTCAGCAAAAGCATCGCTAACGCCGCGGCAATCTGCAAAAACCACGTTGGAAAAATCTTCATGCCGCATAGACTAACATTTGGGCCGCGAAATGCGAGTGCTTCGCACAGCAAAAAAGGACATGTGAAGATGAGTGATGTGATAAATTCCGCCGTAACCGCGCTTGCTGCCAAAATGGGCGGCAAAGGCATCGAAGGCGGCACGATCAAGTTTGATGTCGAAGGCGAAGGTTGCGTCTTTATCGACGCGAACGGCGTGTCCGCCAGTGACGGCCCCGCCGATTGCACGGTTAAAGCCAGCTCGAAAACCTTCCAGGGCCTGCTGGCTGGCGACGTCAACCCCACGGCGGCCTTTATGATGGGCAAGATCAAGGTTGAAGGCAACATGGCACTCGCCTTGAAACTTAGCTCCATCCTTGGCTAAATCAAAACCCGCGCCACTCTACCGCGACATCCTGAGAGACGCGCCCGAAGGCCACGCCTTCTGGGTGCAAACCGAAGACGGCAAACGCATCCGCGCTGCCGTCTTCCCAGGCGGCAGGCGCGGCAGTATCATCCTCTATCCCGGACGCACCGAATTCATCGAAAAATTCGACGATGTAATCTCGCGCTTGGTCAAAATGGGCTTTTGGGTTGCGGTGAATGACTGGCGCGGTCAGGGCTTGTCCGACCGTCCGTTTGGCAACACCGACCTCGGCCATGTATTGCATTATTCCGAATACCAGCGCGATGTCGCCGCCCTTATGGCCACGCCTGAATACCGAACACTACCCCGCCCGCGCGTGTTGTTCTCACACTCGATGGGCGGCGCTTTGGCCCTGCGCTCGCTCATCAACGGGCTGGATGTCAAAGCCGCCGTGTTTTCCTCGCCGATGTGGGGGTTTGACATCAACATCTGGCTACGGGTGCCGACCTATTTCGCCACCCAAGCCGCGCGACTTTTCCGATTTGGCCATCTCCACGCCCCCGGCGGCGACCGGCAGTTTTACCCGCTGAAACAAGGCTTTGACGGCAATCTATTGACCAACGACCCCGTTGAGTTCGAGCGCTATCGCCAAAAACTGCAACTGCACCCCGAACTGGGCCTTGGCGGCGGCTCTTACCGCTGGCTGCGCGAATCGATGGACGAAATGGCCCGCCTGCGCCACGCCGAACTGCCCAAACTGCCGATCCTCGCCTTCATGGCCGAAAACGAAGGCATCGTCTCCAAGGCCGCCACCCGGCAATTCATGACTTCGATGCCCAATGGGCGTTTGGAACTGGTCAAGGGGACCCAGCACGAAGGCTGGCTAGAAGTGCCCGCAACAAGGGAGTGGATTTGGGCAAAAACGGCTCAGTTCTTGGCGGAAGTCGGCGTTTAGGTCACCCCCCCGCCAAAATCTCAGTCGCCGCCGCGTGAATCCGTCGATCACCCGCCGCCAACACGCGCCCCCCCATATGTGCCGGTCCGCCCTGCCAATCGGTCACAATACCTCCGGCTGCCTCAATCACCGCCATTGGGCCTTGAATGTCATAGGCTTTCAACCCAGCCTCGATCACCAAATCAATCTGCCCCATCGCCAGCAGCATATACGCGTAACAATCCAAGCCATACCGTGTCATCCGTGCCCGTGCTTTCACCCGGTTGAAAGCGGCGCCCTCATCCAGCGTCCCAACTTCCGGAAACGTTGAATAGAGTATCGCCTCCGACAGCGCGCTACAGGCTCGCACTCTAATATCGCGCTGATCAGGCCCGTGCTCCCACAACGCCCGCCCTGAATGCCCGCTCCAGCGCTCGCCCGTAAACGGCTGGTCCACCACACCCAAGATCGGCCCATCGCCCGCGTCCAGCCCAATCAGCACCCCCCAATTGGCGGCGCCGCTGATATAGGACCGCGTGCCGTCAATCGGGTCCAGCACCCAGGTCAGCCCCGACGTGCCAACGACCGGCGCGTGTTCTTCGCCCAAAATCCCGTCCGTCGGGCGGGTTCGTGCCAAAACCGCCCGCATCGCCAGTTCGGCTTCGCGGTCAGCCACCGTCACCGGGTCATAACTGCCAAAGTCGGCCTTATTATCGGAAACTAACTGCCCCCAGCGGAAATACTTCAACGTCACCGGGCGGGCGGCATCGGCCAATTGATGGGCAATTCCCATCAACTCGGCCATTTCTTTCACTGAAAACGACATCTCAAACCCCGATGCAACACGCTTTGCACCGGGATTTCAGATCAGGCGCGTGCCGTCAATCAGGCAACGTCGCTCAACACCTTTGCCAGATCGAACAACCGG